>DASTXK010000299.1:0-6270 GCA_035765555.1 Acidobacteriaceae bacterium | reverse complement strand
CTGGACGCGCTGGTGCTGGCGCTGGTGATTCTGGCCATTTGCACCATTATTGGACTCGCACGGCTCAGAGTGTGGGCGCGCTACTCCATTACGCTGCTGGGGCTGCTGGATCTGCTGGTCTTTGGACTGATGACCGCCGGGGTGCTCATTGCCCGCTTCAAGTCCGGATTCGCGGCGTTGACGGTGCCAAACAATCCCGGCCTGACTTTCGGTGAGGTGCTGGTTGGGCTGGCCATCTTCTTCACGGCGCTCGCGCTGATCGGCGTGTGGTGGATCACCTATTTCAATACCGACCACACGCGGATGGTATTCCGCCATGCTCAGACGGGCATTCCCGTTCCCGACCCCGAGAGCAAATCGTTCCTGGGACTGGAATGACCTTTGCGGCGGCCCCCAAAATGCTGTAGCTTCAATGCTGTAAATCTTCCGTCGAAGGGGACCTATGAAGATTTCTCCTGCCGCGCGCGTGGCGGCCCTGGTGTGCTGTGTAATGGTGGCGCTCTCCTGCGCCGGACAAAACCTTGTTCAGAAAGAACTGGCGAAATTTGAGAAGCGCGTCACCGTCAAAGTGCTTCCCAATGGGCTTACGCTCATCATTTGCGAGCGGCCTGAAGCGCCAGTGTTTTCCTACGCGACCATTGTGGACGCGGGCGATGCCAATGATCCCGGCGGCGAGTCCGGCCTGGCGCACATGTTTGAGCACCTGGCCTTCAAAGGGACCAAGGACATTGGCACAACGAACTATGCCGCCGAGAAGGTCGCACTCGCCAAGGTTGAAGCGGCCTATGACGCCTACGACACCGAGTACCGCAAGCGCGTGGGACGCAGTCCGGAGAAGCTGAAGGAACTACACGCGAAATTCGAGACAGCGGAAAAGGCCGCGAACCAGTATGTGATCCCCAACGAGTTCACCGAAATTGCCGAAGCCAATGGGGCCACCGGGCTGAACGCGGAAACCAGCCTCGATGACACGGAATACTTCTGGAGCATGCCCTCGAACCGGCTCCAGCTTTGGGCTTATCTGGAGAGCGACCGCATCGCCAACCCTGTGCCGCGGCAGTTCTATCGCGAGCGCAACGTGGTGATGGAAGAGCGGCGCATGAGGATCGACTCCAGCCCGATTGGGCGCATGGTCGAGCAGTTCCTGGCCACCGCGTATGTGGCGCATCCGTATGGACGCCCCGGCGTGGGCTGGGAGAGCGAGTTGAGCCAGATTACGGCTACTGAGGCCAAGGTCTTTCATAAGAAGTATTATGTGCCGGCGAACATTACTGTTGCGGTTGTGGGCGACGTAAAGCCCGCTGACCTGGCCATGCTGGAGAAGTATTTTGGGGCCATACCCGCCGGGCCAAAGCCAGAACCAATGACCACGGTCGAACCTCCGCAGACCGCTGAAAAATCCGTCATAATTAAAGACCCAACGCAGCCGCTGTATCTTGAGGGCTACCATAAGCCCGACTATCGCAGCCCGGACGACGCTGTTTACGACGCGATCCAGGACATTTTTTCCAACGGGCGCACTTCGCGGCTGTACCGCTCGCTGGTGGAGAAGCAAGGGATCGCGGCGATGGCCGAGGGCTTCAGCGGGTTCCCCGGCATCAAGTTCCCCAATATGTTCGCTTTCTTCGCCGTTCCCAACGCGGGGCACACGCCGCAGGAGATGCGAGACGCCATCCACAAGGAAATTGAGAAGCTGAAGACGACGGACGTGACCGACGCGGAACTCGAGATGTTCAAGACGCGCGCCCGCGCCGACCTGCTGCGCGGGTTGGCCGATAATCAGGGAATCGCTGAGCAGTTGGCGACCTATCAATTGCGCTATGGCGATTGGCGCGAGCTTTTCAACCAGCTCAACCGGATCGACGCCGTGACCAAAGCGGACATCCGCCGGGTGGCCAACCAGATTTTTGTGCCCAGCAACCGGACCTACGCCATGGTGGAATATCAGGCCCCTGAAAGGCCTGCCGCGCGGAGCGGAGAGCCAAGTCCACATCCGGCGCCGCCGCCAAAATCGGCTGTGCAGCCGCACGGAGGTGCGCGATGAACTGGAAGCGTTCCACTGCCCTTCTCGCCCTCGCCTTTACTTTCTGCGTCGGCCCGGCCATCGCGCAGGAGGCGACCGTCGTCATCCCGCCGGACGCGAAGAAGCTTCAGCCGCCCGCGAAGTGGGAAAAGATTCCGGTTCCGCCGCTACATGCGTTTCATCCTCAGCAGCCGACGCGGATTGAGTTGAAGAATGGACTCGTGATTCTGTTGCAGCCGGACCACGAACTGCCGTTCATCAACGGGACCATCAACATTCGCGGAGGCGCGCGCGATGTGCCTGAGGCAAAGACGGGGCTGATCGGCATTTATGGAGACGCCTGGCGCACCAGCGGCACAGCGAAGCACAATGGCGACCAACTCGACGACATTCTGGAAGCGATGGCGGCGAAGGTCGAAACGGGCGGAGACATCGACTCCACTTCGCTCTCGTGGTCGTGCCTTACCAAAGACGAGAATCAGGTCTTTGGCATCGCGGTCGATTTGCTGGAGCACCCAGTCTTCAACGAGCAGAAGCTGAGGCTGGCCCAACAGCAGGCCGTTGCCGGAATCGTGCGTCGCAATGATGACGCCTCGTCGGTTGCACAACGGGTCGCCGCGCAGCTTGTCTACGGCAAGGACAGCCCCTACACGCGCCTGCCGCAAATCTCCACCGTGATGGGCATTACGCTCGACGACCTCAATGCATGGCACACGAAGACGCTGACCGCGAGCAATATGATCGTGTCGGTGTCCGGGGATTTCGATCCGGCGACGATGGAGAAGTCGCTGCGGGCAGCATTTGAAGATCTGCCGCGCGGCGCGGCCTGGCCAAAGCCGGATACCGAATTTGCCGGGCCTACACCGGGCGTCTATGCGGTCGATAAGTCCGACGTAAACCAGAGCAACATCTGGATTGTAGGACTCGGCACGGAACGCAATAATCCCGATTACTACGCTCTCTCCGTCATGAACGAAATCTTCTCCGGCGGTTTCGGCTCACGGCTATTCCAGGACGTTCGCACCAAGCTGGGGCTGGCCTATTCTGTGGGCGGGGCTTACGGCGCTTCGTTCGATCATCCGGGCGTGTTCTATACGGCGGCGTCAACCAAGAGCGTGAGCACGGTGGATGCGACCAAGGCCATGCTGGCTGAGATTCACGAACTGAAAACTAAGCCGTTTACGCCAGCGGAGTTGGCCAGCGCGAAAGACCAGGTGCTGAATTCGTTCATCTTCCACTACGACAGCAAGGACAAGGTCCTTGCCCAGGCGACCCAGCTTGAGTTCTACGGCTACCCGGCGGATTTCCTCGCCAAGTATCGCGCGGGAATCGAAGCTGTGACGCTCGCCGATGTGGAGCGAGTGGCGAAGAAGTATATCGACCCGTCAAAGCTGGCGGTGCTAATTGTCGGCAACGAGGCCCATTACGGCACTCCGCTTACTGCGCTCGATCTCGGCCCCGTGCATCCTGTCGATATCACAATTCCCATGCCGGCGGCCATGCGGCAGCGGATGGGCGGGGCGGGATCGGAATAACCACTGTCTCGGTGGCCCATACAAGCGCAGCTTGTGTGGGGGACACGCCTTCCTGCTGTACCCTGTTCCTATGCGATTGGCGATTCTTATCATGGCGGCGGGCAAGGGCACGCGCCTTAAATCCAAGCGTCCCAAGGTGCTGCATGAGATTGGTGGCAAGGCGCTGCTGCGGCACGTGATTGCGAGTGCGGCGCAGGTGGTCCCGCCGCACGACATCTTCGTGGTCATTGGACATGAGGCCGCGCGAGTCGAAGCCGCTGTGAAAGACATCGGCGTGAAGTTCGTCCATCAGACAGAGCAGCGCGGGACGGGCCACGCAATCCAGACTGCGGAGCCCGCGGTTCGTGGCTACGATTCCCTGCTGGTTCTTTCCGGCGATGTGCCGCTGCTGAAATCCGAGACCATCCTCCGGCTGCGGGACTTTCATCTTGAGCAGCAAGCCGCCATGACCATCCTGACAGCCTGCCCGCAAGACCCAACCGGATACGGCCGGGTGCTGCGCAAAAAGGCTGGATCGCCGGAAGTCGCCGTTATCATCGAGCAGAAGTCTCTTACCCCGGAGCAGCAAATCATCCGCGAGATTAATTCCGGCATCTACGCTTTTCAGGCCGCGCCGCTCTTCGCGCATATTCATGAACTGACCACCGAGAACGCGCATGGCGAATACTACCTGACCGACATGGCGCGTCTGCTTGTGAACGCGGGCGAGCGCGTGGTTGCCTTGGAAGCGGCGCAGCCGGTGGAAGTTCTGGGCGCAAATACCATCGCGGAAATGATGGACCTTGACCGCGAGCTGCGCCTGCAGACCGCGCGCAAGCTGATGGCCCAGGGCGTCACCATTCTGCGCCCTGACACCACTGTGATCGATACGGACGTCGAAGTTGGCCCCGATACCGTCATCGAGCCTTTTGTCCAACTGCTGGGCGAAACGAACATCGGTGAGGACTGCCGCGTGCGCTCCTACTCGGTCATTGAGAACTCGACTCTCGCCGACCATGTGACCGTCCGGCAGGGCTGCGTCATCACCAACTCGCGCATCGAGCGCGGCGCTTTGATAGGCCCCTACTCCCATGTTCGCCCCGAGAGCGAGATCGGCGAAGGAGCGCACGTCGGAAACTTTGTTGAGACCAAGAAAGCGAAGCTGGGCAAAGGATCAAAAGCCAATCACCTTACCTACTTGGGCGATGTCGAGATCGGCTCCGGCACGAACATCGGCGCGGGTGTCATCACCTGCAATTATGACGGCGTAAACAAGCACCGCACGCTGATCGGCGACGGAGTCTTCGTGGGCAGCGATTCCACTCTGGTCGCTCCGATCAGCGTTGGCAGTGGCGCATATGTCGCGGCGGGCTCATGCATTACAGAGGACGTTCCCGAAGACGCTCTGGCGCTCGGACGCTCGCGCCAGACGACAAAACCGGGATGGGCCTCCTCCAAACGGAAGACCGGCAAGAAAGACTTAGACCCGCGGCCGGAAGGCGCACCCGGTTTGCCAACAAAAAAATGTAGACACTTATAACGTTCATTGCTACACTTACTGCAATTTCTCACTTTGCCTTATTGCGTTCCTTTGCTGTCGCCTTGGTTTAGCGTTGAAAAATAAACGCCCGAGGTAAGACAAATGAGACGGCAGAACCCTCCTCAAGCATCTTTGGATCAGGCCCTCGCACTGGAAAAGTACCTGAGTCCCTTCGCGCTTGGCGCGGTTTACGCGCTCTGCGCGATTGCGGGCTTCGCGGTGGTTGCCCTTCTTTTCGCGGTCCTCGTCTATAGCTACATTCTCAGCGCTGCAATCGTCACAACGGTCCTCTTTTCGCTCGTGGCATTGGTGCCCGCCGTTCTTGCGATTCTGGCGTTCGCCCGCAGGCCAGATGATCCTCTCTCGCGAAGCATTCGGAGTCTTGCCGAATCGCGCCGGCGGCCGATCAGCGTGAAGGCCGACCGCTATAGCTTCACTGTTCTGCTCATGACGGGCGAGCCCCTGTGCGTGAATCTGGCGTTCCACTATCCGGCCAAATTTCACTTGCCGGAAGTGAGGGAGCGCCTGAACGCGTTCGTCCGGAGCGGTCTGGAGCGCGAATGCTGCAACCGGTCCGACCTGCCCGAGGACCAGGAGATTACCGCGGTGGTTGACCGCGCGCTGGACATCGTGGCCGCCGAGTTTGAGATTCCAGTCCTCTACTCGGAGCTGCGGGACATGCATAAGATTCGCGACGCCTACTCCAACCGCGAAGACCTGACCCCTTCGGAGTATCTGGGTCTGGGGACCGGGACGCTGGGCTAACTGTGGGCGCGGGCCGATCCCATTGGCTAGGCTAGTATGTAGCCATGCGGACATATACGGCCATCTGGCAGTCGCGGATTCCCCATGAGCGCGACTGGATCGAGGAAATCCTTGATCCCTACATCTCTGGCCATGTGACGGACGGAAAACATCGGGTTGTCCTGGACAACGCCATTCTGATGGACGCATTCATCCAATGTCACGACCCCGCCTACTACGCGCAGTTCCGAGGCAGAAACGCCTTTCTGGTCCATTTTCTGGATGAGACGTATGAGGGCGGCTATGAGCGATACAACAACTTTCGCGGCGTATTTCGTTGTTTCTGGTCGAATACCTTTGACTCCAACCGGGTAATGAAAATGCCGCTTGGCTATTGCCGCGGCATGGCGCGCCGCGGACGGCCCATCCAGCGCGCCTCTGCCAGAAAG
>DASTXK010000298.1:0-7621 GCA_035765555.1 Acidobacteriaceae bacterium | reverse complement strand
GCAGGCCACCAAAGTGCTGACCAAGCTGCGCGGCAATCCTGAGGTGGTGCAAAAAGAAGAGGCCGAAATCGCCGAGCAGTTGAAGATTCCGCAGCGCGGCTGGCACATGTTTCTGGAGAACAGGAATTTCCGGCGGTCGGTCGGGCTGGGAATTCTGCTGCAAATTGTTCAGCAGTTCACCGGCATGAACGTGGTGATGTATTACGCGCCGCGCATTTTCCAGGACATGGGCTATCACACGGAGGCGCAGCTATGGTTCACGGCCATTGTTGGCCTGGTAAACGTGCTGGCGACGCTGATCGCCATCTTCCTGGTCGATAAATGGGGCCGCAAGCCGATTCTCTATACCGGATTTTCGGTCATGGCCATCGGCCTCGGGGTCGTGGGCACGATGATGCATCTGGGCATTGTGACGCAGCCGGAGCGGCTCTTCACAGTGGCCATGCTGCTGGTGTTCATCGTGGGATTCGCGATGTCGGCGGGCCCGCTGATCTGGATTCTTTGCTCCGAGGTGCAGCCGATCAAGGGCCGCGACTTCGGCATTGCCATTTCGACTCTGACGAACTGGGTGGCGAACTTCGTGGTTGGGTTTACGTTCCTGTCGCTGCTCAATAACTTTGGACACGCTCAGACGTTCTGGCTCTATGCGGGCTTTAACGTGGTGTTCCTGGTAATTACGTTCTTCCTGATTCCGGAGACAAAGGGCGTGACGCTGGAACACATCGAGCGCAATCTGATGGCAGGCAAGCCGCTGAGGAAGATCGGTCAGTAAGGGAGCATCATCCCGCAGGCTAAAGCCCCGAACTTTCCGATAAATTTCCCACGTCTCAGAATCGAGACGTGGGGCACCCAAACTGCCGGGCCACCCGACATTTGCTGGGCGAGCGTTTTATTTGCAGTCGGGGTGGCCGCACTGGCAGGTAAGTTCCATGGATTTGCCGGCGGACTCGCATCTCTGGCCACAATATTTTTTCCCGGCGGGTACCTGACAACTACAAGCCGGATGGGCGCATTTTTTGGTTCCGGTTGCGTTCATGAGGTGCGTCTCCTGTAACGCATCAGTGATTTGGATGCGGGGCGGGGAGGCGGAGCGCGGCGCTACAGGGATATATCTCGTGCTATATGCTGGTGTAATTTCCGGAGGAACCGGTATTGCATTGTGTAAGCGGAAGTTCGCGCAAAGTTCTGTTATTGATGGTGATAGCCGTTTTGTTCCTGATACCTGGTGGGCGCGCTTGGGCGCAGGACAACTATGAGATTCAGGTTTATGGATCGGAGACGGTGGCCCCGCGGACGACCATGGTGGAGCTGCACAGCAACTTTACCGCCGACGGATCGAAGGCCGTGGCCGGTTCGCCTTATACGGCGGAGGGCACCTATCCGACGAACCACGCCGAGCATGAAACGGTTGAGATTACGCAGGGAATCACGAGCTGGTCGGAGGTGGGGTTTTACATTTTCACCAGCGCGCGCGGCGGCGGGCAGGGTTGGCAATGGGTGGGCGACCACATTCGTCCGAGGGTGCGCGTGCCGGATAGCTGGCATTGGCCCGTGGGCGTGAGCCTTTCTACCGAGGTGGGCTATCAGCGGGCGCGGTTCTCGCCGGACACATGGTCGCTGGAAATCCGCCCGATTGTGGACAAGCAGATGGGCCGCTGGTACTGGGCGGTTAATCCGGCGCTGGAGCGGTCGTTCCATGGGCCTGGCGTTTCCGAAGGAGTGGAATTTTCGCCAGCCGCGAAGGTGAGCTATAACTTCAGCAAAGCGATTGCGGGCGGGCTGGAATACTACGGCGCATTTGGGCGGATCAGCGACTTCTCCCCGGCGCGCGAGCAGGAGCAGCAGTTTTTTCCGGCGGTTGATTTGAACCTCTCGCCGAAGTGGGAGGTCAACTTTGGAGTGGGCGTGGGAGTGACGGCGAGCACTGACCACCTGATCGTCAAGGGCATCCTTGGACGCAGGTTCGACTGGCCGCATCGGACGGGGGTGAGGTGAGTTTCTATTCTTCTAGACTTCTAAAAAAAGCCATCCCTCAGCGGCTAAAGCCGCGCTCATTCTTTATACTTTGCGGCACGAGTGAACTCGTGCCCTTCCCATAGATCCGCAAGCCGTTTAGGCGTGTTGCTGCATCTCCTCGGGAGAAACGTCTTTGATGTGGGTGGCGATGTGCCATCTGTATCCGAAGGGGTCAAGGACGGTGGCCATGCGGTCGCCGTAGAACTGGTCGGCTGGCTCGCGCTCGCTTTTGGCCCCGGCGGAGACGGACTGCTTGTAGACGGCATCGCAGTCGGGGACATAGAGCACGAGGCTGACAGGCGATCCTCCGTATCGTTCAGGACTTTGGGCGTGCATTTCGGGATGCTCGTCGGCGAGCATGACGCAGGAGTCTCCGATTTCTACTTCGGCGTGGCCGATGCGGCCTTCTTTTTCCATGCGAAAACGTTCCTTGCCTCCGAATGCCCTGGCGTAGAAATCGAGGGCGGCTGCGCCGTTGCTGACGATGAGGTAGGGCTGGACGGAGTGGTATCCGTCGGGAATGGGTTTGACTGCGGGCATGGTGTGCTCCTTCTGGGGGAACGAGCCATTTTAGAGCTTGGATGCGGAAAGATGAATTGCCCTCCCACCCTTTCGCGCGATAAAGCGTGCGAAAGGATGGGGCACCCACGTCGGCGGTTGAGCTAATTCCGGGTTGGAATCAGGTACAGAGGTTCGGTGAGGCTGAAGGTGACGTCTGAACCGGCGGGAATGGAGGCGTCATCGGGATGTTGCAGGAGCAGATGGGTGGTGACGAGTCCCGCGCCGATGATGGTGCCGGCCAGCGCGCCCGGAGGTCCGGCGATGGCTGCGCCCACGATGGCCCCGGTGCCCATGGTAGCGCCGTATTCGATGGACTTTTTGACCACGTGCGAGGAAGGCTGCACAGCCCCCTCGCCGCCCACCCGGGTGCCGTCGGCATTTGAATAGGCAACCTGGGCGTCAAGGTGGTAGGCGGTGCCGTCCGGCAGAACAACCACGTCTGGCCGGAGGCGCAGGGAAGCGCCGGGGCCGAAGTGGTGTCCCTGATCGACCTGCACAACGCGGCCGCGCATGGTGGATCCGGAGGGAATGATGACGCTGCCGTTCTCCATAACGTTGAGCATCACTCTGCCGCTGAAGGGCGCGCCGGCCTGGGTGCTGTCAGTGGAGAGCGCCTGGTCGATGCGGATACGAATCTGGGCTCCGGCGGGCAGTTGATTGGAAGGGCCGGAGGCCTGGGGCGCGGGATTGCTGCGGACGTGGAGGACAGTGGTGTCTGTGGCGTAGGGAGGCGTCTGAGGATTGTCATCGCCGGGAGGAAGCGCTTTGGTGACGATGCCGTAGTCGGTGTTGTCCCAGCGGTGGGAGTCATAGTCCGATGGGCCAGTGGTGACGACCGGAGCGGCGGGCGTTGGCGAGTAGCGCGGCGCGGGCGCAGGCGCTGATGCCACGGTCTGAGCTGGCGCTGTCTCGGATGCTGTCGCGGGTGGAGGCGGAGGCATGGGCACGGCGGGCGATGGCTTGGGCTTGACCGTTTGCTCCGGAGCAGGGGCGGGCGTGTCCGGCGTGGCGACAATTTCGTCGTCGAGCGGCGGGTGCGAGACCCCCTGATACTGGTCAGGAACTGAAGACTGCTGCGCGAACCCGGCGGGAGCAGCCAGGAGCGCGATACCAAGAAACGTCAAGCCCAATTGAGTGCTAGTGAACTTCATACCAACTCCAATTTGAGGCCGCAGAGAAATTCGCCATTCTTATCGTAAGACAAAGCCTGACACTTAGACGCTTTATGCGGAACAAGAGTAGTGCGGCGGAATCAGGGCGGTTACGGCGGCAAAACCGGTTGGCGAGTCGCGTCGTGGCGCGTGCGTTCACCACTCAAGCCAAAATCGGGCTTGAGTGGGCCACCGTCGTGCGCGGGAATTCTTTGTTAGAATCGGCAGGGAACCGATTAGACGAGATCGCGGAGTCAACCGCTTTACCCAGCGAAAGTTCACTTCAGATAACAATTTTCAGGACCCATCCCTCGCCGGCTGTCGCCGCGTGAATGACAAGATTGAATGGACGGCCCGGGGCCGGTCCCTCAAGCAACATAAGGAAATGCAAGGAGCCACATGACGGAAATTGCTGCTATCCATGCGCGCGAGATTCTGGATTCGCGCGGAAACCCGACCGTAGAAGCCGATGTTGTTCTTGAAGGCGGCGTAATGGGCCGCGCGGCTGTGCCCAGCGGCGCGTCCACCGGCGAGCACGAGGCCGTGGAGCTGCGCGATGGCGACAAGGCGCATTACATGGGCAAGGGCGTGCTGAACGCGGTGGAGAACATTGAGAGCGTGCTGGCCCCGGAGTTGACCGGCATGGACGCGGGCAACCAGCGGCTGCTGGACGCGACGATGGTCGCGCTGGATGGCACGACGAACAAGGGGCGGCTGGGCGCGAACGCGATTCTGGCGGTTTCGATGGCGGCGGCGCGGGCCTCGGCTAAGGCGGTGAAGCTGCCGCTGTACCGCTACCTGGGCGGCGTGAACGCCTCGGTGCTGCCCACGCCGATGATGAACATCCTGAACGGCGGCGCGCACGCGGACAACAATGTGGACTTTCAGGAGTTCATGGTGATGCCGGTGGGTGCGGAGCGGTTCTCCGACGCGCTGCGCTGGGGCGTGGAGGTTTTCCACACGCTGAAGGGCGTGCTGAAGAAGCGCGGCTACAACACGGCGGTGGGCGATGAGGGCGGGTTTGCTCCCTCGCTGAAGTCGAATGTGGAAGCAATTGAAGTGATTCTGGAGGCGATTCAGCTTGCTGGTTACAAGGCGGGCGAGGAAATTGCGATTGCTCTGGACCCGGCGGCGAGCGAATTCTACAACGCTGAGACAGGGAAGTACGTCTTCAAGAAGTCCGACAAGAGCGAGCGCAGCAGCGAGGAGATGGCGCAGTACTGGCAGGACTGGGCGCGGCAGTATCCGATTGTGTCGCTTGAGGACGGGCTTGCCGAGGATGACTGGACGGGCTGGAAGTATCTGACGGAGTTGCTGGGCGAGCAGATTCAGCTTGTGGGCGATGACCTGTTCGTGACCAACACGGACCGCTTGCAGCGCGGGATCGAAGAGGGCGTGGCTAATTCGATTCTGATTAAGCTGAACCAGATTGGCACCGTCAGCGAGACGCTGGAGGCGATTGAACTGGGTCGGCGGTTTGGGTATACGTCGATCATTTCGCACCGCAGCGGCGAGACGGAAGACCCGTTCATCGCCGACTTGGCCGTCGCGACGAATGCCGGGCAGATCAAGACCGGATCGGCCTCGCGCACGGACCGCATCGCCAAGTACAACCAGTTGCTGCGCATCGAAGAGGAGCTGGGCCAGGCGGCAGAGTTTCTGGGGCTGGAGTCGGTGAACTTCGGCGAGTAATTTTTGTTGCATCGAGCCGAGAGGCGGGCTGCCCCTCCCACTCTTTGTGCAAAGTACGCACGAAGGATGGGGCACCCGATGCGTTTTCAAATTAGATTGGAGAGTTTGTGTCGAGTGGTACGCGGCCCATCGTTCTGACCATCCTTGATGGATGGGGTTATCGTCCTCAGGTTGAAAACAACGCGATCGCGCTGGCGCGCAAGCCTGTTTACGACAAGCTGCTGGCGGAGTTTCCTAATACGCTGCTTCACGCCTCGGACCATTTTGTGGGCCTTCCCGACGGGCAGATGGGGAACAGCGAAGTGGGACACCTGAATATCGGCGCCGGGCGCGTGGTGCGCATGGACATTACGCGCATCGACGACCTGATTGCGAGCGGGGAGTTCTTTTCGCATCCGGTGATTCTGGAGGCGCTGAAGAGGACGGGCGAAGGTGGGCGGCAGTTGCACTTGTTCGGCCTGGTCTCGGACGGCGGCGTGCATTCGCAGCAGAACCATCTTTACGCGCTGCTGAAGGCGGCGAAGCAGCAGGGGCTGGAGCGGGTGTTTGTCCATGCATTCATGGATGGGCGCGATACGCTGCCGACCTCCGGCGCGGGGTATCTGGCGGCGCTGGAACAGAAGATGCGGGAGTACGGCGTGGGGAAGATCGCTTCGGTTTCCGGGCGCTATTATGCGATGGACCGCGACCGGCGCTGGGAGCGCGAGAAGCTGGCCTTTGACGCGATGGTGAAGGGACAGGCCGAGGGCGGGGCGTATCCCGATGCGATTGCGCGCGTGAAGGAGTCCTATAACAACGGCGTGACGGACGAGTTCATTGTGCCGTTTGTTGTTACAGATTCACAGGGTCGTCCGAACGGCGTGATTCGCGACGGCGACGTGTGCATCATGTTCAACTATCGCGCCGACCGTGCGCGGCAGATTACGCGCGCGCTGGGACGCAACAGCGGGCTGACGAAGGAAGAAGGCCGCGATCTGCCGGGGGCGGAAGATCTGGACAACGTGATTCCGCGCAACATCGTGCCGCGGGACCTGCACTACGTCTGCATGACGCAGTACGACAAGCTGTTTACGCTGCCTATGATTATTCTGCCGGAGTCGATGGAGAACCTGCTGGCGGACGTTATGGCGCAGGCGAATCTCAGGAACCTGCGGGTGGCCGAGACGGAGAAGTATGCGCACGTGACCTACTTCTTTAACGGCGGGATTGAAAAGCCGTTTGCGGGCGAGGACCGGCTGCTGGTTCCGTCGCAGAAGGTGGCGACGTATGATCTTGCTCCGGAGATGTCGGCGGGCGGCATTGCCGACGCGGTGGTAAAGGCGGTGGAGGACGCGGCTTTTGATGTGCTGGTGGTGAACTTCGCCAATGCCGACATGGTGGGGCACTCCGGGCAGCTTGCGCCGACGGTCAAGGGCGTGGAAACGGTGGATGCCTGCCTGGGGCGCATCTATCAGGCGCTTCGCCAGAATGGCGGAACGATGCTGGTGACGGCGGACCACGGCAACGCGGAGATGATGGTCGATCCGGTATCAGGCGGGCCGCACACAGCGCACACGACGAACCCTGTTCCGTTTATTTACGTGAGCGAGGACGCGAAGGATTTTCGGCTGCGGCCGGATGGGTCGCTGCGGGACATTTCTCCGACGATGCTGGGGCTGCTGGGTCTGGATGAGCCGAAGCAGATGACCGGCGGAGACCTGCGGGTGCGGCTGAAGTAGCGTGCAGTTCCCGGAATGGGAGAGTGGCGGCGGGCTGTCCCGTTTCCGTACACTGCGATCTTTTTAGCGAACCTTCTCTAAGGTTTTTCAAGCCGGAGCCGATAAGTTGGCCATAGGAGGGTTCCCCCTAATGGCCACACACATTCTCGGAAGGAACCACACGGTTCTGATTCCGGACCGGGTGGACAGCGCGCAGCACGTTGAGGACGCCGGAAGCGAGGTGCGGGAGCGCGAGGGAAGCGCGGCGCGCGGCTTGTTTTTCGCCATGGTGTTCAATGTCCTGCTGGTGCTGGCCGGCCTCGCAGTGTGGCAGGCGTGGCGCATCCTGCGATAGATTTTCCCTGCTCGCTGAAAACTTCAGCACCCTGATACATTCAAATCATGCGGCTTGTCATCAATGGCAAGGAGCGTGATTTTTCTTCGCTTCCCGTCACAGCCACCATCATGGATTTAATCGGCGCTCTTGAACTCAAGGGTGACCGT
>DASTXK010000297.1:0-7941 GCA_035765555.1 Acidobacteriaceae bacterium | reverse complement strand
CGGCCTCGTGGGCCGCTGGAAAATTCACGCTCGGCTCGGCATCACCCTCGGCGCCGGTATGCAGATCGCAACCTCCACTTACCACTCCTACGATCACGGCCTCATCCTCTCCGCGCGTATGCCGTTTTAAGCCCCATCCTTCCCTTTCGCGCGAAGAACTGCGGCTCCTATCAGCCCATTTTCATACCATCGAAAACACCTTTGCAGTCACAAATCTGATTCGTGAAATCCCCGCCCAAAGACCTTCCCAGCAGCGGATTACTTTTGTAATCATTCTCACCATTCACCAGCACGTTTGCCATTGAAAGAATTCTGCCGCCGCCGTGAGTGCGATCCGGCGCTATAACGCAACGCTCGAACCACCCCCTCTGAAGAGGCCGGACCCCATGAAGTACCCTGTTTCGTTTGCTATCCTCTGCTGCCTGACCAGCCTGCCCGCAGTTGCCCAACGCTCGGCGCAAATTCCGCGCGGTGCGCTCGCCGTCAACCAAATCCAAAACCTGAGCAATTGGCAAGGCACATGGGATACAGGCACAAGCGGTTCCTCCACCGGCCAGACGAGCCTCCAGGAGTCCCCTTCGCTCAGCGGCTCCTCCCGCGAGTTCTACACCACATACACCGACTCCGGAGGCGAGCGTTACTGGGTCCCGTTCGGCGGCGATACCGCCGTAACCCACTTCGTCTATGACGGGTGGATCTATATCGCGAACCCATCGAACGGAATTGCCAACATCGAAATCGATACCGACCAGGTAATGAGCAACGGCCAGACTGTGATCTTCGGAGTTCAGTGCGACGGCTATTCCGGGACATGGGATATCACCAAAAACGCCGGCACGCCGCAAAACTACAAAGGCCAGTGGGTGCATTCAAAGGCGCCTTGCAACCCGCGCAAGTGGGCCACCAACACCTGGCACCATCTCCAGATACAGTATTCGCGCGACGACTTCGGCAACGTGAGCTACAAGGCCGTGTGGTTCGACGGCGCAAAGCAGTCGCTGAACGCCACCGTCCCTTCCGCGTTCGCGCTGGGATGGGGCTCCGTCCTGCTGACCAATTTTCAGATTGACGGCCTGGGCGCGAGCGGCTCCTCGACCGTATATCTGGACCAGCTCACCATTTATCGCTGGTGAATTCCTGTCGATGGTGGCCCACTCAAGCCCGGTTTTGGCTTGAGTGGGGGACAGTACGGGTCGCCTCATCCTTCGCAAACGCCCTCGGACGCGCCCTCCAGCGGCGCCTCTTCCGGCCCGATCTTCAGCAGCTTTACGAACTGGTCGAAGTCCGGGCGGACCCTCATCAGTTCGGACTCGACCGTCGTGAGCGTGATGATGCCGATCCAGCGGTCCATGCGAATGTAGTGCTGCACCTGAAAGACCCGCGTCTGGTTCATGGGCTGATGCTTCAGCATCAGCAGCGCGGCCTCGGTCGCGCCCGGATATTCCAGCGGCGCGGGCCCGGCCACCACCGGCTCCAGAAACGTCCGCTTCATGATCGTGATCTGCGCCTGGATATACAGCGCAAGCTGGTTGCCCGCCAGCAGCACGTCCTCCTTCAGGCAAACGTTGCTCGGCACCATGCCCTGCGCCGCGTGCTGAATGCCAAATCCCGGCACCCAGTTCCAGCCGAAAGGAATCGCCGGGATAATCCAGCGCCCGATGCGCGCGGCGGTTGCGTAACTGGCGGCTTGTCCCGGATTACTCATCGTCCATCGTTCGTTTTCAAATAATGCCGTCTGTTAGTCCGGCGCGAGCATCGTCGAATCCCGCGCTCAGGGAATCCCCGCCGCCTCGCAAATCTGGTAGGCCACCGCCACCACCGCCGTCAGCAGCATATCCAGCTTTTCCGCGTACTCGGGCCCGGCAAATGTCAGCGGAAACCCTTCAAGGTCCTTCGACAGCCCGCGCTTGTCCTCGGCCTGCGCCACAACGTGCTGCGCCTCGCCGCGCGTGAAGCCCGCCACCGCTCCTTTCACCGCCGCGTCGCTCTGCTCAAGCAGCGGCAGCGCCTTGCCCTGCCATGCGCGGAACGCCTGCGTCTGCGCCAACTCCGGCTTTGTGGCGGCATCAGCAACGGCTTTGCGAACTTCCTCCACAAACAACGCAAACACGTTCCCGAACCGCTCCACCAGCACAGAAGGAATCATTTAGCTGCCTCCCTTCGCCGACCAAGGCGAGGCATAAATTCCATCGGGAGAAGCCGTGTTCGGAGGCACCCACAACTGTGTCCCGCCTCCCGGAAGGCTCCCCTGGCTCGACGCCGGCCCCATCCACACCTTCATCCCTCCCGCAGGGACTGTGCAGACGGCCATCTTGCCGTCGCTGTTCCACCCCGGCTTTACCGCGCACTCCGACCGCCAGGTGTCCTCATCCGCCGGCAAGCCCGGCGCCCAGTAGCTTCCGCTTGGGTTGGAGTTGTCATCGATCACTCGAAAAATTTTTGTCCCCGGAGGAAGGTCCACCGGTTGCGCCGACTGAAAGTTAGGAGCCTCCCGTGCCGGGAGATCGGGCCATCCCTTTTGCGTAAGCGTGACCGGAGGCAGCCGCCCACCCGGGGCCGCCGAGGTCTTGATCGTCTGATCGCCCAGCAATTCCGCCTTCGTGCTCGATGAAGAAGTAGGGGGCGGGGCCGTCGGCACCGGAACGCCCATGGCAGCCGCGCCGCCCATCGCGCCCGCCGCGCCGCCCGCTCCGGCCATGCCCACCAGCACCGTCGGACAGCCCTTAATCGCCACGTCCGGAGGCCCCACGCAGGTTAGCTGATCGGTCACGCGCGACTGCGGCATGTTGCCCACCAGCACCGTCGGCGAGCCCAGAATGAAAGGCCCGCCCACATGCGGAACCGGCCCAGTCGCCATGGGACACACGTGCAAGTCGCCAATGCGCGACGCGGGCATGTTGCCGATCAGCACCGTCGGAAATCCTACGGTGACAACGCCGCCGTGCGCGGTCTGGCTCGTGATGGTGCAGGCTGGCATTCCCATAGCGCGCGTCTCCTCTTATTTTTTGTTGCTGGCAGAGGGCGGAGCATCGCCCGGAAAAGTAGGCGCTGTCGGCGCAGTTGGATCGCTGGGCGACTGCGGACTCTCCGGCATTCCGGGCGAGCCCGGAACCGCCGCTCCGCCGCTGTTGATCAACACCATCGTGCCCTGAATCGTGACCCCTGTCGGCCCGACGGAAACAAATCCTCCAGGCCCTGAGAGACACACCTCCATCCCCGCGTCGATGACCACCTTCATGCCGCCCTTGATGTGGACTTCCTGCCCGGAATCGACCACATAAAGGCTTCCGGCCTTGTTGAAGTGGTTTTGCCCAACCTGTAGCGAGTAGGTCGACCCAACCTTCTCATTCAAGTTTTGGCTCACGTCGATGTTCGAATTTCCGCCGATGCTCTCCTTCAGGTTCCCGGCGAGCTTGTGGCTGCGGTCGCCGCCCACCTTCACAATCTGGTTGCCCTTCACTTCCAGGTCGGCCTCGCCATCAACCTCATGGAGTTGCTTGCCCTTCACCAGCAGGTGCGAGTCGCCGTCCACTTCTTCGAACTGGTTCTTCGTGATCTTGGTGTGCTGCTCATTGCCGACGAGCGTGTGCCAGTCATGCTCCACATGCAGGTCATAGTCCCGCTCGGCATTCATGTAAATCTGTTCTTTGTCCTTCAGGTCCTCAAAGCGCAACTCATTCGCGTTGGCCGCACCGCCGTTTTTCGAGCTGCGCGTCAGGATGCCTGAAAGCGTGTACTGCGATGCCGGATCGTACTTCGGCATATTCACGCCGTTATAGACCGACCCCACCACAATCGGCTGGTCGGGATCGCCCTCGATAAAGTCGATCAGCACCTCATCGTTCACGCGCGGCCAGAAGTACGTCCCCCATCCGCTGCCCGCCCATTGCTGCGCCACGCGCAGCAGCGTATTGTCCGGCGTGTTCGCCTTGCGCAGACGGTCCCACCAGAACTGCACGCACACGCGCCCATACTTGTCCATGTACGAGTCTTCGCCCGATGGCACCACCACTTGCCCGGTGTGCATTCCATTCACCACGGGTTTTTTCGTCGTGATCGGCGGCCGGTACGGAATCGAAAACGGAATCGCCGTGAACCTGTTGCTGAACGGCTTCGGCGAGTTCGGAGTTTGCGTTCGGTAGCTCGGCAATTGTTCCGCCTGCATGAGCACCCGCGTCAGCAGATACTTGGTGTTCAGGCTGCTCTGCGGATGTTCCGTCAATTCGATGCTGTAGCCCGGCTGCATCACAATCGCATTGGACTCGCCCATAACCAGAACCTCTTCCGCGTCGCAGGCGTCGCGCCGCACATTCAGCAGCAGCGTTCCAATGTCGCTGATCTTCGAGTCTGACGAATCCTTTTTGATATACGCCGCCGCGCTGTCCGCGTAGTCGTAATCCTCGTTGCTGTTCGCGCCCAGCGGGCCTTTCGTGTCCGCCGAAGTCGAGGAGTCGGGTACCGCCTTGTATCGGATAAAGCTGTAGTCCCACGTGGTGTGCTTGCCCGTCACCATCGTCGAGCGCGCCCCAAGCTCGCTCACCACAAAATCGTAGTAGCCTTCGGTGTCGCCCTCCTGCGGCGCGTAGCGGAACCCGTCCTGCACCGGGCACGCGCCCAGCTTGCTCGACGTGTCCTGCAGCGTAAACGTGTGGTCGTTCTGCGTGTGCTTAAAGTAGTAGAGAATTCCGTGCTGCTCCATCAGCCGCGAGATAAAGTTGAAGTCCGTCTCGCGATACTGCGTGCAGTACTCCATCGGCGTATAAGTCACAGACGTATCAATCGACGGGCTGATGTTGTACCCGCCCAGCACCGCCTTCACCACATCGGTCACGGTCTGGTTCTGGAAGACGCGCGTGTTCTTGTTCAGCGTCAGCGCCCACACGTTCGGCACCATCACGGCGCGATAGCTGTTGAATTCCTTGTCGCCACCGCGCAACTCAAGGCTCGCCACGTAGCCATTAATGTAGCGCTGCGTGCCCGCATCGTCCGCCTGAATGCTCAGCGTCACCTTCTGCCCGATAAGCTTCTTCGGCTCAATCGTGGTGTCGGGAGTGGCCAGAAGATCGACCGTGTAGGAAAACAGTTCGGAGATGCCTTCGACGCCGGACACACGGTCCGCCAAAAGCACATCCGCCCCCAGCGGACTGGTGAAGTTCAGTAGTCGTTCGTCTTGCCCAAATGCGCCCATGCCGGCCTGCCGGAACTTTCCTCAGCGTGAAGGGCTGCGGACGCGAAACCCTCTCGCGCCCGCAACCGTTGCCAAACTACCAGGTATAAGTGAACTGCCCTTCCGGCGAAACGCTGATGCTCACGCGCTCGCTCGGAGTCTCCTCCGCCATCCGCGCCAGCACCTGACGCGAAATTTCGGGCAGCATCGTGTTGGTCAGGATATTATCCACGTTGCGCGCGCCGCTTTCTACCTCGGTGCAGCGCTTCGCCACCTCATCCAGCACGCAGTTGTCGTAGGCCAGCGTTATTTTGTGGTTCTCGTTGATCCGCCGCTGGATCTTGCCAATCTTCAGCTTGATGATCTCCTTCAGCGCCTCGTCCCGCACCGGGAAGTACGGCACCACGATCATGCGCCCCAGGAACGCCGGCTTGAAGATTTTGTTCAACTCCGGCTTCATGGCAAGCGCCAGCCCGTCGCTGTCCGGCATCGTCTCCTTGTCCGCCGTCAGCTTCATCAGCGTGTCGGTAGCGGCGTTGCTGGTCAGGATGATGATGGTGTTCTTGAAGTCAATCGAGCGGCCTTCGCCATCTTCCAGGTTCCCCTTATCGAAGACCTGATAGAAAAGCTCCAGCACGTCAGGATGCGCCTTCTCAACCTCATCCAGCAGGACGACAGAGTAAGGCCGCCGTCGCACAGCTTCCGTCAGAATGCCGCCCTCGCCGTAGCCCACATATCCCGGAGGCGAGCCCTTCAGCGTGGAAACCGTATGCGCCTCCTGAAACTCCGACATATTAATGGTGATCAGGTTGCGCTCGCCTCCATACAGCAGGTCAGAGAGCGCGAGCGCGGTTTCCGTTTTGCCCACGCCGCTCGGCCCCACCAGCATGAACACACCCACCGGCTTGCCCGGATCATCCAGCCGCGCCCGCGATGTGATGATGCGCTGCGCGATGGCCGCCAGCGCGTGGTCCTGCCCGATCACCCGCTTGCGTAGGTGGCTGTCCAGCTCCAGTACGGCGGTGATTTCGTCCTTCACCATCTTGCCCAGCGGAATCCCTGTCCACGCCGAGATGACCTCGCCAACAATGCGCTCGTCCACGCAAACGTGCATCAGCGGATTCTCGCCCTGCACCTTGGTGAGTTCGTCTTCCAGCGCATTCAAGGCCTCGATGGAAGGCTTCACGCCTTCCTTCGCATCGCCCTCCGCCTTCACCGTTTCCGCACCCGACTCCAGCGCCTCCCTCATGGCGCGGATGCGCTTCACCAGATCAACTTCCTGCTCCCACTGTTTGTTCAGCTTCGCCAGATCGGCTTCGGTCGCCACAAGCTGTTCCTCAATCGTGGCCAGCCGCTCCGCGTGGTCTTCGCCTACCGTGGTCTCGCGTTCCAGAATCTGCTTCTGAACTTTGAGATCATCGATCCGCCGCGTGGCGTCTTCCACCGCCGGAGGAATCGTGTTCTGCCCCAGCGAAAGCCGCGCGCACGCCGTATCCAGCACGCTTACGGCCTTGTCCGGCAACTGCCGCCCGGCAAGGTAGCGATGCGACAACCGCACCGTGGCCGTAACGGCTTCGTCCAAAATGCGAAGTTGATGGTGCTTCTCCAGCGCCGCCACAATGCCGCGCAGCATGGTGCCGCACTGCGGCTCGCTCGGCTCTTCCACCTTGACTACTTGAAAGCGCCGCGCCAGCGCCGCGTCCTTCTCGAAAAACTTTTTGTACTCGGACCACGTTGTCGCGGCGATGGTCCGCATCTCGCCGCGAGCCAGCGCCGGCTTCAGCAGGTTGGCGGCGTCGTTCTGTCCCGCCTGTCCACCCGCGCCAATCATGGTGTGCGCTTCATCGATAAAAAGAATGATGGGATGCGGCGAAGACTTCACCTCATTAATCAGTCCCTTCAGGCGGTTCTCAAACTCGCCCTTCACGCCCGCGCCCGCCTGCAATAGCGCCAAGTCAAGGCTGTGCAACTGCACATTCTTGAGCGCCGGAGGAACATCTCCATTGGCCAGCCGCAGAGCGAAGCCCTCCACCACGGCCGTTTTGCCCACGCCCGCCTCGCCCGTCAGGATGGGGTTGTTCTGGCGGCGGCGCATCAGAATATCCACCACCTGCCTGATCTCCTGATCGCGCCCCAGCACCGGATCGATCTTCCCGGCCTTCGCGTTTGCAGTCAGGTTCACCGTGTACTGGTCAAGGTGCGGAGTCTTGCCCGAAACCGGCCCGCGCCCCGGTTCGCCATCAGGCCCAACGCCCGGCCCAACGCCAGCCGCCACCGGAGCGGCCATCACCGATTCCTCGCGCGACTTCTCCACCACGGCGTAGAAATCCTTCCGCAGCGCTTCCGGCGGGACTAGTTGCAGTTCCTTGCTGATGTCGCGCATGAACCGCGCAAGCTCGTCGTTGGAGATCAGCGCCAGCAGCGCGAACCCGGTGCGAATCTGCATCGAGTCGTATTCGATGGTCGCGATGGTCCACGCCTCAGTCAGCATCTTCACCAACATCGGACTGAAGGCTGGGCTGCGCGCATTGCCGGTCTTCAGCCGGTTCAGGCTCTTCTGCAACTCCGTGGTCAGGCGCGAGCGGTCCACGCCATACTGCTTCAGGATGAACGCGACATCGTTATCGGAACTCTCCATCGCCTTCAGCAGAAAATGCTCAATCTCAATGTCGTAGTGGGTGCGCGAGACGCAAAGCCCCGCCGCGCCTTCCAGCGCGCTGCGGGTTGCGTCGTCCAGTTTGTTAATCAGCGATTTCAGGTTCAGACTCATCGTT
>DASTXK010000296.1:0-4024 GCA_035765555.1 Acidobacteriaceae bacterium | reverse complement strand
TACTCATGGCGGCGATGGCGTTCCCCTGCGCGTCGAGGATGGGCGCGCCAATGCAGACGGCCAGCAGCGAGCCTTCGCCGCGGTCGAAGGCGAAGCCCGCGTGCCGGACCCGCTTCAGTTCGGTGAGAAACTCGTCCGGATTGGAGATGGTGTTGCGAGTGATAATTTCCAGCGGGCGTCCGTTGATGAGAGTCCGCACGGCATCGCGAGGGGAAAAGGCGAGAATGGCCTTGCCGAGGGCGCTGGCGTGCGCCGGAACGGAAGCGCCCCGGCGCTCTTCCAGGCGCAGCGCAAACTCGCTGGGCACGACTTCCAAATACGTTACTTTGTCGAAGGCGAGAACGCCGAGGTTCACGGTTTCGCCGTATTGGTCGCGCAGGCCGAGCATGGCCGGAAGGGCCAGCCGCCGCAGCGCTTCGCTGGATGCGTCCTCGCCCGCCAGCCGGCCCAGCGTGGGGCTGATGCGGTATCCACCGTCGTCGCGCAGAACATAGCCCATTTCCTGAAGCGTGTTGAGAATGCGGAAGACAGTGGACTTGGAGATTCCGGTGCTGCGCGTGATTTCGTTCAGGCCAAGAAGTCCGGTGTGGGAGAGTCCCTCAAGGATACGAAAGGTGCTGCGCACGACCGGCACGGAGTATCTTCCGGCGTGGTTCGGCTTCTTTGGGGACTGCTTTTTGGCGGCCCGGCTTTTGGTCTTCACATTGGCCAGCATCGCATCCTCATGGTGTGGTTTCAATTGGAAAACGGAGCGGGGCGCCCGTTGCGGTAGACGAACTCAATGCCGATGGGGGCGAGCTCCGGCGATTCATAGGTGGCGGGGCTGTCGACCGCGTCGGCGCGAAAGGCGACGATGTCCGCAAAGTATTCCGGCTTCAGCAGACCACGCTGCTTGAGTCCATAACGTGCGGCGGGTTTTCCGGTGATCTTGTGTACGGCTTCAGGAAGCGTAAGCCAGCCGCGCTGCCGCGAGATGGTCCCGAGCAGCAGAGGGAAGGTTCCGTGCAGGCGCGGATGCGGACGGCCTTTGACGTAGAAGCCATCACTGATAATGGTGGCGCAGGGATGGCTGAGGCTGGCGCGCAGGTTCTCCGTGCTCTGGTTGAAGCAGAGCATGTTGGCGTCGCCCTCTTCTTCAAGCAGTAGATCGAGCATGGCGTCCACCGGCTCGCAGCGGCGTTCAGCGGCAATCTCTTCGAGGGACTTGCCAATCGCGCCGAGGTTCCGTTCGGTTCCGACGGAAGAAATGTGAATGTCAGACCAGCGCCAGGGAATGATACGCAGTGTTTCATCGCGAATGGCTTGCCGCTGGGCGGAATTGCGCAACCTCGCCATCAACGCGGGAAGGCCGCCGTCGAGCGCGCTCTGAGGCAGGACCTGGGTGAGCACGCTGGAGCCGGCGACGTAGGGATAGCAGTCGAACTCGACATCGACGCCCTCGTCGCGGGCCTGCTCGATCGCATCGATGGCTTTGGCCTGCAGATGCCAATTATTCGCGCCGACGGCCTGCAGATGGGAAATCTGAAGACGGCCTCCGCTGCGGCGCGCGAGATTGAGCTGCTCTTCCACCGCGTCGACGAGCTCCGAAAAATAGGAGCGGATGTGGCTGGTGTAGATGGCGCCGTGTTTTGCCGTGACGTTGCAGAGGCGCTGCAACTCTTCGGCGGGCGCGCTGGAGCCGGGCGCGTACATGAGGCCAGTGGAGAAGCCGACGGCGCCGGCGGCGAGCGCTTCGGCCAGCAGGCTTTCCATGGAGCAAAGTTCGGATTCGGTGAGAGCGCCCTGCCGGTTGCCCGCGACGGCGATGCGAAGCGAGCCGTGGCCGACCAGCGAAGCCACGTTGGCCGTGCGGCTGGCTTCAATCACGCGGAGGTAGGCCTCGGTGGAAGGCCAGCCCCAGACGTCGTCTCCGCAGAAGATTCCGTTGGCGAAGGAGCGAAGTTCGGCTGGATCGCGCGCGGGCGGATAGGCGGAGAAGCCGCAGTTTCCCACTACTTCTGTGGTCACGCCCTGGCGCAGCTTTTCCGTTCGGCCTTCGATAACCTGTAGGTCGGAATGAGTGTGGGAGTCGATGAATCCGGGAGCGAGCGTGAGGCCGGAGCAATCGATTCGGGTGACGCTAGGAGCAGCCTGAAAAGCGAGGCCAGGGCCGATGTTCGCGATGCGGTCGCCCTCGGTAAGGATATCGGCCTGAACGGGCGGGTTTCCCGAGCCATCGATGATGGTGCCGCCGGTAAAGAGAAAATCGGCCAACAGAACCTCGCTTTGCAGAGCAGTGAGTGTGTTTCTATTGAACGTAGTATATATCTATTGAGACTGATTCTATTGCAGGAGGAACAAGGATGAGCGAGGTTGAGCGTATCAGCATCGAGGATGCTCCGTCGCCCAAGGGCGCGTATTCGCAGGTGGTCCGCGCGGGAGATTTTCTGTATGTGTCGGGGCAGGGGCCGATTGATCCCGCCACGCAGGAATTTGTGTTCAGCGATATTCGCGGCGAGACGCGGCTGACGCTGGAGAATGTGGAGCGCGTACTGAAGGGCTGCGGTGCGAGCAAGAAAAACATTGTAAAGTGCGGCGTGTTTTTGGCCAAGGCCGAAGATTTTAACGCGATGAACGAAGTCTATGCCGCGTTTTTCGAGGGCACGGCCCCGGCGCGCACCACCGTGCAGGCAACGCTGGTGGAGCCGGGAATGAAGGTGGAAATCGACTGCGTGGCGTATCTTCCGGTTAAGTAGGAAACCGCTTATTCCATCGCGCGGCTAACGGCTTCGAGCGTAGTGTCGATGTCGCCGTCGGTGTGCGCGGTGGAGAGATACCAGCGTCCGTCGGGCAAGGGCAGCACGCCCTCATCCAGCAGGGCCAGCAGAAAGTCGCGATAGGCGCGCGCGTCCGCGGCGAGCAGATCACGATAGCTGCGCGGCTGCTTCGCAATGAACGCCAGATGGAAGACGGGGCCCTCGCCCGCCGCGCAAACCTGGTGCCCGCGCTCGCGGAGAATTGCGAGGATTCCGTCGCGCAGCCGTTCGCCCCGGCGAAATAGGTTGCCGTAGATCGCATCCGCATCGCGCATGAGGAAAGTGAGCGCGGCGCGGGCGGCGGAGAGCGCGACGAGGTTTCCATTCAACGTTCCGGCGTGGACGACCTTGCCGGACTCGATTAGTTCCATATATTGTTCGCGACCGGCAAGCACGCTGAGGGGCGTGCCCGCGCCGACAGCTTTGGCAAAGGTGGCGAGATCGGGCGTGACACCATAGAAGCCCTGCGCTCCGGCGAGACCGAGCCGGAATCCGGTGATGACTTCGTCGAAGATGAGCAATGCGCCGTTCTGCGCCGTGATTTCGCGAAGGAATTCGAGAAAGCCCGCTTGCGGCGCGATGCAGCCGCTGTTGCACAACAGCGGCTCGCAGATGATAGCGGAGATTTCGCCGGGGTTCCGCTCGAAGGCTTCGCGCACGCTCTCGGGATCGTTCCACTGCGCGACCAGGGTTGAGGCGGCGGGAAGCTGCCCCGCGCCGACTGAAATAGGTGAGCCGTCGCCGGAGGCAAGCTGCTCGGCGGAGGGATGATAGCTTTGCAGAACGGTGTCATCCCAGCCGTGGTAGTGGCCTTCAAACTTGAGGAACTTCGCGCGTCCGGTGGCGGCGCGGGCCAGGCGAAGCGCGACCTGCACGATTTCCGTTCCGCTGTTGGCGAAGCAGACGCGGTCGGCGCAGGGAATGATCCGCGTAAGCAACTCGGCGACTTCATATTCGAGATCGTGCTGCGCGCCGAAGGTGAGGCCTTTCTGGACGGTTTCGCGCACGGCTTCGACGACTTCAGTCGGCGCATTGCCCAGGATGTTCGGCCCCCAGGCGAGCGTGTAGTCAAGGTATTCGTTGCCGTCCACATCGTAGAGTTTTGCGCCGCTGCCGTGCGTAAAGTAAAGCGGATGCGGGAAGGCGGAGCGGCGTAGGCCGCTGGAAACGCCTCCGGCAAGGCTGCGCGAGGCACGCTGCCAGCGTTCAAGGGAACCGCCGGTTTTGGC
>DASTXK010000295.1:0-13194 GCA_035765555.1 Acidobacteriaceae bacterium | reverse complement strand
CGCGGCCTTTTGATGCTGGTGAGCAAGCGCCGCCGCCTGCTTGACTATCTCAAAACGAACGACTCCGATCGGTATCGCGAAGTCATCGGCAAGCTTGGCTTGCGCAAGTAAGCCTGACGAATTTCCCTTTGTCCCTTACGCACACGCGACGGAACTCTGGACCCGCGGCAGGCGCGCCCCACTTCGAGGCCGCTTGTCCGCCGCTGGATTGCTGTCGTCTCAGGAGCCGCTCGCGGTGAAGCGCGCGGCGCTTTCCTCTCTGTTCCGCTCCGGTGCGGCCATTCCATCCGCGATCCCGCCAGCCTTTGTAGATCATGACGCGCTCGATGAAGCAGCGCGAGGCGGCGCAATCGCCCATCCATTCCAGAAAACGAGGATTCCATGAAACAAGACGTTACAGTTGAGCTTGCGGGAGGCAAGCAACTTCACTTTGAAACCGGGCGCATGGCCAAGCAGGCCTCCGGCGCGGCCCTTGTCACTCAGGGCGAGTCGGTGGTGCTTGCCACCGCCGTCGCTTCGCCCGACCCCCGGGAAGGCATCGACTTTTTCCCGCTCACCGTTGATTACCGTGAGTACGCCTATGCCGGCGGACGCATCCCCGGCGGTTTCATCAAGCGCGAAGGCCGTCCTAGCGAGCGCGAGATTCTTACTGCCCGCCAGATCGACCGGCCCGTTCGTCCACTGTTCCCGGAAGGCTTCCGGAACGAGACGCAGGTCATCGCTCTGGTCTTTTCTGCCGACAAGGAAAACGACCCTGACGTTATCGCCATTAATGCGGCGAGCGCGGCGCTGTCGCTTTCCGACATCCCCTTCGGCGGCCCGGTTGGCGCAGTGCGCGTTGGGCAGGTGAACGGCGAGTTCGTCATTAATCCCACCTACACGGAGCGGCGCGAAAGCAGCATCAACATCACGGTCGTCGGCACGGCGGACGGCATTGTGATGATCGAAAGCGGCGCGCAGGAAGTGGAAGAAAACGTGATCGTGGAGGCCATTGAGTTCGGCCATACGGAAATCAAGAAGATCGTCGCCGCCATCAATGATCTCGTCTCCCGCGCGGGCAAGCAGAAGCGCGCCGTGGTCGCCCCTGAATTCGACACAGCCTATTACGAGGCCCTCACGGCAAAGATCGGCGACCGGCTTACCGACGCTCTCGACACGCACAAGCATCCGAAAACGGAGAGCTATGCGCTCGTCAAGCAGATCAAGGATGAGCTTGCCAAAGAAATTCCCGAGGGTGAGAACGCCGCCGCCGACAAGAAAAAGTTGGCGACCTACTACGAAACCCTGCGCGAGCGCACTTTCCGCGAGCGGGTCACAAAGGAGCGCATCCGTCCCGACCACCGCGCCTTTGACCAGATTCGTCCAATCACCATTGAAGTTGGCGTGCTGCCCCGCACGCACGGTTCCGCGCTATTCACGCGCGGCGAAACCCAGGCGCTGGTCACGGCCACTCTGGGTACCAGCGATGACGCGCAGCGGCTCGAAACCTATGAAGGAGAACAGCGGAAGCGCTTCATGTTGCACTATAATTTTCCGCCGTTTTCCGTTGGAGAAACAGGCCGTATGACCGGCGTTGGCCGCCGAGAAGTGGGCCACGGAGCGCTCGCCGAGCGCGCCATCAGCGCCGTACTTCCCGGTGAGGACGAGTCTCCTTACGTGCCGCGCATCGTCTCCGACATTCTTGAGTCGAACGGCTCCTCTTCGATGGCCACGGTCTGCGGAGCCAGCCTGGCGCTCATGGATGCCGGCATTCCGTTGAAGGGTGCTGTCGCCGGAATCGCCATGGGCTTGGTGAAGGAGGGTGACGATTATGCCATCCTGACCGACATTGCCGGAGCAGAAGACCACTATGGCGACATGGACTTTAAGGTGGCCGGCACTCGCAAGGGCATTACAGCGCTGCAAATGGACATTAAGATCAGCGGCCTTACCGGCCAGATCATGCGCGAGGCAATGGAGCAGGCCCGCAAGGGACGCATGTTCCTGCTGGACAAGATGGACGAGGCCCTGAGTGGGACCCGCGAGGTCAAGTCCAAATACGCCCCGCAGATTCGCACGCTACAGATTCCTGTGGACAAGATCCGCGACCTCATCGGGCCGGGAGGTAAGACCATTCGCGGCATCATCGAAGCCACGCAGGTCAAGATCGATGTGGACGACACGGGCCGCGTGAACGTGGCTTCGAGCGATGCTGTGGGTCTTGAAAAAGCTCTTGCCATGATCAACGACCTGACGGCCGTTCCGGAAGTCGGCAAGACCTATCTGGGCAAAGTCGTCCGCCTGGCGGAGTTCGGCGCGTTCGTCGAAATCTTCCCCGGGACCGACGGACTCCTGCACGTGAGCGAGATTGCCGAGCATCGCGTGAAGGACGTGAAGGACGAGCTTCGCGAAGGCGATCAGGTCCTGGTGAAGGTGCTGGGCGTTGAAGGCAACCGCATCAAGCTTTCGCGCAAGGCCCTGCTCAAGGAACAGCGCCAGAAGCTGGGTCTGCCCGACCCCAACGCGAATGGCGTCGATCTCGCCGCGTCCGGCCATGGAGAAGATCGCCCACGCCGCCAGCCGCGCCCGGAAAACGTCGAGCGCCAGCCTTCGTCCAATGCCAGCACCATCACAATTGAGGGTGGCGAGGACTTCGACGACGCCTTCGACGAGAACGGCGAGGAAATCAACTTTAATCGCGCCGATGGCGCGCCGCAGTCGCAGGGAGGCGGCGAGCGGCGTCCGGGTGGCGGCGGTGGCAATAATAATCGTCGTCGTCGCGGTCGCGGGCGGGGCCCGGGCCGTGGGTCTGGCGGCGGAAGTCGCGGCGGCAATTAATAACACTAACTCGGCAGCAGAGGCTGCGCTTCACGGCGCAGCCTTTTCTCTTTTTGGGAGCCGGTTCCGCGCCCCGTAACTCTTCAGATAACAATAAGCTGCGAACCCGCCAGGACGCATCAGAGTTTCATAGAGGCTGGGATAGACTGACCGCATGAGCGCGTCCATGTACATCGTCGTTGAAGGCGAAGACCCCGGTTACGATATCTTCGTCAATGGGCACGCCCTCGCGCGCAATGAGGACGCCTTGGAAAAGCTGGCCACCCGCCTCAGAGTGAAGCCGCTTCTGGAGTTCTTCTCAGCCGACGAAAACTCCATGGCGCTGCTCCTGGAAGAGGGCGCTGGCGACCCTGAATGGGCCAAGACCCTGCCTCCGCCGCAGTGGTTTTCCGCTGAAGATGGACTGACGACAGTGAGGGCACTCCTCGCCCACCTTAGGGACAATCCCACCACGCTTGGGTCGGAGACCGGTCCAGTTGCGACCGAGCTGGCGGAATTCGCCACCGTCCTCGAGAAAACGGTACGGCGCAACCTGCGCTGGCAACTCGCCGTTAGCTGGAAATAGTTCATCCCACTCGGCTGCCATACGCGGCCAACCTCAAGAATTTCCACAAACCTGTTGCTTGCAAATCGCAAGTTTGATTTGCTAGAGTGCGGTCGTGGCTGGGAAGTCGAACCAGGAGCCGGGCAGGCGCTCGGGATGCCCGGTAAGCATATCGCTGGAGCGTTTTGGAGACCGTTGGTCGCTGCTCATTATTCGAGACATGATGGTCCGCGGGTACAGGACCTTCAAGCAATTCAAGGAGTCGGGCGAGGGCATCGCGACAAACATTCTGGCGGACAGGCTCAACCGGCTGCGCGCCGCCCGGATTGTGGCAACGGAACCGGATGAGGCGGACGGACGTAAGGTCATCTACCGGCTCACGGAAAAGGGAATTGACCTGGCCCCGGTGATCCTGGAGTTGCTGCTGTGGGCCTCGAAGTGGGAGCAAACGGCGGCGCCATGCGAAGTAATGCAGTACATAGGAGCGAACAGGCAGGTAGTGCTCGAAGAAGTTTGCCGGCGTTGGCGGGAAGGCGATCCGGAGCCGTTTCTGAGGCCGTTCAGCGCATCGGGCGCCGGAAGCGGCGCTAAAATACTCGGCGGTAATAAGAAGAAGCGAACCAAAAAAGGAGCAAACGTATGAGTGGAGTAAGGGTTCTGGTGGGGACAAGAAAAGGCGGTTTTGTGCTGACCTCCGATGGCAAGCGCGACAAATGGGAGGTAAGCGGGCCGCATTTCGCGGGATGGGAGATCTACCACATGAAGGGTTCTCCGGTGGATCCCGACCGCATTTATGCGTCGCAGTCATCGGGCTGGTTCGGCCAGGTGATGCAGCGTTCCAATGACGGCGGCAAAACCTGGGAGCCGGTGGGGAACAAGTTCGCCTACGAAGGCGATGCGGGCACGCACCAGTGGTACGACGGAACGCCGCATCCGTGGGAGTTCAAGCGCGTGTGGCACCTTGAGCCTTCGCTCACCGACCCCGATACGGTGCTGGCCGGCGTGGAAGACGCCGCGCTGTTCAAGTCCACCGATGGCGGCCAGAATTGGACGGAGCTTGCCGGTCTGCGCAAGCACGGCACGGGGCCTAAGTGGCAGCCGGGAGCGGGCGGCATGTGCCTGCATACCGTCATCCAGGATCCAACGGACGCGCAGCGCATCTACATCGCGATCTCGGCGGCGGGGGCATTCCGCACCGACGACGGCGGCCAGACGTGGAAGCCCATCAACAAAGGGCTGCGCTCGCAGTACATCCCCGACCCCAACGCGGAGGTGGGCCACTGCGTTCATCACATCGCCATGCACAAGTCGCGGCCTGGCACGCTCTTTATGCAGAAGCATTGGGACGTGATGCGGAGCGACGACGCGGGCGATAACTGGACGGAAGTAAGCGGCAACCTGCCGACAGACTTCGGCTTCGCCATTGATGTTCACGCGCACGAGCCGGAGACGATTTACGTTGCTCCCATCAAGAGCGACCAGGAGCATTTCCCGCTCGATGGCGCTCTGCGCGTCTATCGCAGCAAGTCCGGCGGACACGAATGGGAGCCGCTGACCAAGGGGCTTCCGCAAAAGGACTGCTACGTGAATGTGCTGCGCGACGCCATGGCGGTGGACTCGCTCGACAAGTGCGGAATTTATTTCGGCACCACCGGCGGGCAGGTCTACGCTTCGGCGGATGCGGGGGATAGCTGGGCCCCGATTGTGCGCGACCTTCCGGCGGTGCTTTCAGTCGAGGTGCAGACCCTGTCGTGAGCGTCATTCGGGTTGAGTTGCCGCAGCACCTCAGGACACTCTCCGGCGCGGGGCGCGAGGTCACGCTGGAAGTTCAGGGCGTGGTATCCATCAAGTCCGCGCTGGATGCGCTGGAGGCGCGCTATCCCACGCTGAAAGGGACGATCCGCGATTATGGCACGCTGCAACGCCGGGCGTTTCTGCGCTTCTTTGTCTGCGAAGAGGACTGGTCGCATCAGCCGGCAGAGAAGCCCTTGCCGGAAGCGGTAGCGAGTGGAAAAGAGCCGCTGCTGGTGATTGGCGCCATCGCCGGGGGGTGCTAGCCGCACGGGCAAACGCGCCTTCGGCGCAACTTGATCCAGCGGATGTGGCCGCTCCCGGTGGTCGCGGAACTTCAACTGCGATCGGCTCCGGAAGAGAAAGTGTCCCTCACCCCCGCGCGTCCCGGCACGCAGAGAGTGAGGGAGAGCTTTTACTGTCCCCAGAATGTGGGAGCGGCCTTGGTCCATTCGGGCCGGGCGTAGCTCATTTTGGGGTTGATGATGAAAAGGTTTGACTCAACCGATTCAATGGTCGCGGAGCCGAGGTCCCGCATCTTCTGTAACTCTTCGGCGCTTACCAAAGTGGACAGCTTTTTGTCGCTGGCCATTTCGTCATCCACCTCGGCTAGCGACTTCATAGGCGTGACCACAATGTAGGTGTCGCCGCTGTTGTCGCCGTACATCTTCTCGAACGTGTCCCAGTGCGCATTGGGCACTTTCTCGAAGGCGTCGTGATACATCTTCACAAGGTTGTCCCAGTCTCGCGCGTGCCCGGAGCGGAGCCGAAAGAGGGTGATTTCAAAGTAGCGAGTGTTGCCGATATCGGCGCCCTCGCGCAGGCTCAGGTCGCTGCGGAACCTGTAAATGCTGGTCTGGTAATTGTCGAGCAGCGCTCCGTCGGCAATGCTGGCCTCGTCCATCGCTTTTGCAAGCGAAGCATTCTTTTGAGTGTCGTCCATGTCCTTCTGCAGGCCGGCAAAGGAATCGTAGCCGAGGAGAAACACGGAGCGGGAGCTGCCGGTCAGCGCATTCAGGCCAATGTAGTGTTCGGGCGATTGGGCGTTGCGCATGGCCTGCACGAAAGCGGCTTCCGTCTTGTCGTGCGGACTGCCCGTCTGACCGGGCTTGATGTGTTCAGTGATGATTTCGAGCACTTTCGGCGGAGAAGTGTGGTCGTTAGGCTGCTGCTGCGCGGCGGCGGGAGCGGGAAAGCTGAGTCCTGCGAAAAGGAGACACAGCGGGGCTACGGACGCGAGATGCGGTTTCATAAATACGCCTCCTGGGCGTGAAAAAAGTGGGTCAGGAATGGCGGCCGGGAGGAGGAACTGAGCGGAATCAGCGGAGGCAGCGGGAGCGTCCTCCATTCGTGAGTGAAAGGCAGCTTACACCGGAGCGCGAGGTGGTGTCCAGCGGACAGCAGAAGATTTCCTCAGGGTTTTGGCTGCATCATAGTTGGTTCAGAGAGGAGAAAGGGCGATGCAGGTATCGACGTATCTGGCATTCGACGGCGATTGCCGGCAGGCGTTTGAGATGTACGAGCGCGTGCTGGGAGGCAAGATCACATTCATGATGACGCAGGGCGAGTCTCCCATGGCGGAGCAGACCCAGCCCGAATGGAAGGACAAAATCATGCACGCGGCGCTTGAAACCCCGGGCGGCAACGTGATTCAGGGAGCGGACCATCCGCAGGGCCGCAAGGTGGAACCGGCGGGCTTCTGCGTGTCGGTCCAGATGGACCACAAGGCCGACGCCGAGCGCATCTTCAACGAACTGGCGGAAGGCGGCAAAACCCAGATGGCCTTTCAGCAAACCTTCTGGTCGCCAGGCTTCGGCATGTGCATCGACAAGTTCGGTGTGCCGTGGATGGTGAACACCGCAGGGCAGATGAGCGCCTAAGGGAAAAGGCCCATTTCTGCGCGGAATGGGCCTTCCATATCGGTTGAATCTACTTTTTGCCCCAGAAATCGGGCGACTCGGCTGCCCATGACGCCGGCACGTAGCTCATCTTCCGGCTTATGGCGAATAGGTTCGACTCCGACTCCTCAATGGTCTTGTCGCCGAGTTCACGCATGGACTTGAGTTGTGCCGCGTCCACGGTGGACTTCAGCTTTGAGTCGTCCATCACTTCCTGGTCAACATCGGACATCGACTTCATCGGTGTGGCGACGATGAAGGTGTTGCCGCTGCCCACGCCGTACATCTTTTCAAAGACCGCCCAGCGCACGCTGGGCATCGATTCGAAGGCCTTTGCGTATTCCTTGGCCAGCGTTTCAAAGTCGTGTTCGTGCCCCGCGCGGACCCGATAAATGGTGATCTCGAACAGGCGCATTTGCGGCAGGTCAACCGGCGCTCGCAGGCTCAGGTCCTCGCGATACTTGTAGACGCTGTTCGTGGTGTTGGTGAGGAACGAGCCGTCTGTCGCTCCGTCGCTTTCCATGGTGCTGCTGAGCGTAGCGTTGGACATCATCGCCTGATGTTCCTTTTGCAGGTCGGCGAAGGAATCGAAGCCATGGAAGAAGACCACGCGGGGAGCGCCGGTGATGGATTCCAGCGCGAGCTCATGGAATGAGGAATTGGCCTCTTGCAAAGCCTGGGACATCGCAGCCTCATTCTTGGCGTGGGCCGCGTCGACCCCCGGCTTTTGGGACTCATTGGTAAGGAACAGATACTTGCTGGGGCCCGTGACATGGCCGGATTGGTTTTGCGCTAAGGCCGCAGGCGTAGCGAATAAACAGAAGCCTGCGACCGGAAGACAGAGAGCGAGAACTGATCCAAAACGAGCTTTCATTGTGTTTGCCTCCTTGGGCAAAAAAAACAAAATGGAATCGTGTTTCAGGTCAGGAATGATGGACGGGGGGACCGGGGCCTGAGCTCGGCCCGTGAGGGCTTTGCAAGAAAAACGTCAGTCACTCTTGAGGTGGCTTAAACGTTATACCTGAAGGGGTTACGGTGTCCAGAGGCGCGCTTGCGGCTTCCTGATCACTTAACCGCGCTTCGTTTTCTCGCGGGTGCGCGCGTACAGCGTCGCGGCAATGATCGTCTTGGCGTCGTGGATCTGGCCGGTGTCGATAAGTCGCAGCAACTCGGACAAAGGCACAAAGAAAAGCTCGATGCGCTCGTCTTCATCTGGGCTGGTATCGCCTGGAGTAAGGCCTTCGGCGAGGTAAATCTGCATCCACTCGGCCAAGAACCCGGGGCTGGCATAGTAGCGGGCGAGCGGCTTCCAGTTCTTCGCGCGATAACCGGTCTCCTCGGCCAACTCGCGCTTGGCTGCGACCAGGCGGTCTTCCTTTGGATCGATTTTGCCTGCGGGCACTTCGTAAAGAAACTTCCCGGCGGCGTGCCGGTACTGCCGTTCAAGAATCACGCGCGGGTCGCGCTTCTTTGAATCATCAATGGCCAGAATGACAACCGACCCGCCGTGGCGCACGATGTCGCGGACGACGTCGGGGCAGCGCGGCTCGTTGATGCGCTCCTGATCGACGTGAAAGAGCGGGCCGCTGTAAACCGTCTTCTTCGAGAGAACGCGAGCCGGCTTGCCGGGCCTGATCTTCAGGTGCCCTTTCACAATTTCGATGGCTTCGGTTTTTTTCGGCTTTCGGATGGCGGACTTCTTCGCGGCTTTCTTTGCGGGCATATTTCTAGGGTACAAGGGATTAGGGAATGGAGTGTAGGCCATACTTAAACATGAATGGTGGCCCGCTCAAGTTTGGGCCCCACTCAAATTCGGGTGGCTCACTCAAGCGCAGCTTGAGTGGGGGAAGAAAGTAGAGCAACGTCAGGACATGGCGCGAACGAAACAGTTGAGCATCGCAGTCATCGGAGTGGGGAACTGGGGCTCGTCCCTCATCGCGGCCCTGCGGACGGCCGATTTGGGACCGCGTGAGGTAATTCGGCGCAACAGTTGGCAACGCGCCCGGCTAGACGCTAGCATCATCTGGCTTTGCGTTTCCGATGCCGAGATTACCCCGGTCGCAAATAAGCTCGTCGCCCGCGCCCAACGCCTGCGTGGAGCGAACGCCCTGCGCGGCCAGATCGTGGCCCATTCCAGCGGTGCCTTGTCCGCCGATGTGTTGGAACCCGTGCGACGCGCGGGCGCGAAAATTGCCTCGATTCATCCGGTCATGACCTTTCCCACTCGCCGCATCGTGCCGCTTCGGGGAGTTATGTTCGGCATCGAGGCTCGCGGACTGTCAGTTCGGCGCGAGTTGTCCGCACTGGCGCGAAGCTTGGGCGGCGTTCCGTTTGCAATCAAATCCGAGGCAAAGGCGCTCTACCATGCCGCCGGAGTCATGGCTTCTCCGCTGCTGGTCTCCGCCCTGACCGCTGCCACGGAATCAGCCCGGCTCGCGGGCCTCGATGAAAAGACCGCCGCCAAATGGGTCCGGTCGCTGGCCGAGGCCACGGCGGCCAATGTATTCGCGCATGGGCCGCGCTCCAGCTTCAGCGGCCCGTTCGCGCGCGGAGACGCCGCGACGATAACTCTGCATCTTCAGGCCCTCGCCAAACATCCGATTCTTGCAGACGTTTATCGTTCGCTGGCCCATCATGCCGTTTGCCGGCTGCCAGTGAAGTACCGCCGCGCCTTGTTGCAAGCCATCGAATCCGGTGCGGGCAAGATAAAGTAAAAGTTGGAAAGTGAGACGCGATTTGCACACCGAGTGTTACCCCATTTCGACTCTGCCCCGGCTGAGTCGCTTGTTTCTGGATTACGCGGCCAGCCGGGAGCCACTCGCTCCTTTCTATGCGGACTCGCCTTACGCGCCCGTTGTCGCCACCACACACGATGGCGCGCAGAACGCTGCCATTGCCGATCTTTTGGAAGCGCAGAACCGTAACTTCGGCGCGGGTGAAGCGGCGCTCAAAAATATAGCGAAATTGCGCGCAGGTGCGGCTGCGGTCGTCACAGGCCAGCAGGTCACACTCTTCGGAGGTCCGCTGTTCACGCTGCTGAAAGCGGCTGCGGCGATCCGGCGGGCGAAGGAAGCGGGCGCGGTCCCCATCTTTTGGATGGCCACCGAAGACCACGACCTCGACGAGGCCGACCACGTCAGTCTGCCTTCGCGCCACGAACTCCACACGCTTCGGCTTCAGCATTCGCCGGACGATTCGGGCAAGCCGGTTGGTTCGTTGCGCATCGGCGACTCGGTCCTGCCCCTGCTGGAACAGGCTTCGGAACTACTCGGCCCTGGCGCGGCCCTCGATGCGCTGCAAGCGGCCTACACTTCGCAGGCAACTTACGCCGAAGCTTTTGGGCATCTGCTTGCCCGCGTTTTCACGAACGAAGGGCTGATCCTGATCGACGCCGCGGGCCGCGAATTTCATCTCCTCGGCTCGCGGGTGCTGCGTGCCGCCATCGAGCGCGCGGCGGAGTTTGAAGTTCTGCTGCTGGAGCGCGCGCGCCTTCTCGAAGAGCGTGGCTACGAGGCGCAGGTCCTTGTCTCGGAGGGCGGGAGCCTGCTGTTTCTCATTGACGACGAAACCGGCGCGCGGCTGCCGCTCAAGCGCAAGGACGACTCAACTTGGATCGCCGGCCGAAAGCAGCTTTCGACCGAAGATCTGCTGGCCATCCTTGAATCCGAACCGGAGCGGCTGAGCCCCAACGCGCTGCTGCGCCCCGTCTTTCAGGATTCGATCCTGCCCACGGCAGCCTACATCGGCGGCCCGTCGGAAATTTCCTACTTCGCGCAGTCGCAGGTTTTGTATCAGGCGATTCTTGGCAGAACGACTCCGGTGCTGCCTCGCCTTAGCGCGACTCTGGTCGAGTCGCCCGTCGCAAAAATTCTGGCCCAGCACGGGCTTTCGCTGCCTGAAGTAATCGCCGCGCAGCCCGACGAACTGGCGCGGCAACTGGGTGCGCGCATCCTGCCCGAAGAAGGCCGGGAGAAGCTGCACTCGGCGGGGAATGCTCTGGACTCTGAACTGAAGATTCTGACGGAATGGCTGGCGCGACTCGACGCCGGACTCGGTAAATCAGCCGAGGTCGCCGCCGGCAAAATGCGCTACCAGATGGACCGGCTGAAGCGGCTCGCGTCCGAGTATCAGCTACAAAAAGAATCCAGTCTTCGCAAGCACGTGGACACGCTCTACCTCAATCTCTTTCCGGATCGCCATCCGCAGGAGCGCATCATCGGCGCGGCGGCGTTCCTGGCGCGCTCTGGCGAGCGCCTGGTTTGCGAGCTTGTCGAGCTTGCCGGCGCCGAGTGCCCGGGCCACAAGGCGATTTTTCTTTAATGGACCCTGCTACGCTGGGTGTCCTGCTGGTATCTTTTGTTGCAACCTTGATCCGCTCGGCTTTCGGATTCGGCGAGGCGCTGATTGCCGTTCCGTTGTTGGCGCTGTTTCTCCCCGTCACCGTGGCCGCTCCGGTCGCGGTCCTGCTCTCCATCACTATCGCGGCTGTGGTTGTAGTGCAGGACTGGGAGAAGATTCACCTGCGCAGCACGGGCTGGCTCGTCGGTTTCACGTTGCTGGGAATTCCGCTGGGGCTTTTGTTGCTGACGCGCGTGCAGGAAGACGCGGTGAAAGCCGTCCTGGGCGTGCTGCTGTTAGCGTTTTCCGGGTATTCGCTGTTTGGCGGGGCCCCACCGAAACTGCGTCGGGACAGTCGACGATGGCTTGCAGGATGCGGATTCTGCGCAGGCGTTCTGGGCGGGGCCTACGGTTTTAACGGACCTCCCCTCATCCTCTACGGCACCATGCGGCAATGGACGCCGCAGCATTTTCGGGCAACGCTGCAAGGGTATTTTCTACCCGCGAGCCTGTTGGGAATGACCGGCTATTACTTCGCCGGACTCTGGGTACCGGTGGTGACGCATTCTTACCTCATCTCACTGCCGGTGGTCTTACCGACAATTTTCCTGGGCCGATGGCTGAACCACCGGATGCGCGGCGATACGTTCCTGCACTATATTCATGTGGGACTGATCTGCATCGGCCTGACGCTGCTGGCACAATTGGTGATATCCCGATAATGGGTATTGCACCCGTTGCGCCGCGCAGTATGCTCAGCATCTTTTCTGTATCAGCGTTTTCCGGTCATAAAGACCGCTTGTATACTCAAAACGTGGTCGTGACCGCAACGATTTCCGCGCTGATTATTGACGACGAGCAGCTTGCCCGCGAAGAGCTGAAGTATCTGCTGGAAGACACGGGCGGCGTGGAAGTGTTGGCCGAGGGTGCGAACGGCATTGAGGCCGTGGAACTGATTCGCGAATATCAGCCGGATGTGGTTTTCCTGGATGTGCAGATGCCGGGGCTGGACGGCTTCGCCGTGCTGAAGAAACTAATTGAACGCAAGGACCGGCTGCCGCAAATCATTTTCGCCACGGCCTTTGACCAGTACGCGGTGCGGGCGTTCGATGTGAACGCCATCGATTATCTGCTGAAGCCGTTCGACAAGAACCGGCTGACACAGGCGCTGGAGCGGGCGCGGTTGCGTTTGCAGGAGACATCGCAGGCCGAAGGCGGGCTGCGGGGCGAGGTGGGGCTGGACTCGCTGCTGCGCCTGATTGAACAGCAGCAAACGCCCCGGCACCAAAGCGCGAAAATTGTGCTGGAGGCGCACAGCCGCCTGCTGCTGGCCGACCAGAAGGACATCTGTTTTGCGGCGATTGAGGACGGAGTGATTTCCGTGGTGACGCCGACGCAGGAGGGCCACTCCAAGTGCCGTACGCTGGAGGAACTACTGGAGTTGCTTGATCCGAATATGTTCTGGCGGGCGCACCGGTCGTATGTGGTGAACATCAACCACATCAAGGAAGTGGTGCCGTGGTTCAAGAGCAGCTATCAGCTTCGTATGGATGACCGCAAGCAAACGGAGATTCCGGTGAGCCGCGCGCAGACCAAGCGGCTGCGGGAGCTGTTCAAGCTGTAAGCCGGTCGGGGCTTTGCGGCGTTTTCTTGCGCCGCAGTCGCGGCTCCGCCGCCTGAAAAAGATAAACGGTGAAGATGGCGATGAGCGGCTCCAGCGGATGCCGGAAGCGCGCGTTCGCGGTGACCAGATAGTAGGTCAGCGGCACAAGCGCGAAGGCCCAGGCGAAGAGTCCGGCGGCGGGC
>DASTXK010000294.1:0-7787 GCA_035765555.1 Acidobacteriaceae bacterium | reverse complement strand
TGCAGGACGACTTGATGCTGTACTCGTACCTCATCAATCCCACGCACGCTTCGCATCGGCTGAGCGATGTGGCCGCGCGCTTCAGCGAATATCCGCTGAAGGAGACAGGCGACCGGCTGCTGCTGGAGTCGGCGCACGCGGTCGAAACGCTTGCTCCGGTGCTGCGCGAGGACGTCAAAGCGCTCGACGCGACGAAAGTTTACGAGCAGATCGACCTGCCGCTCGTTTCCGTGCTGCTGCACATGGAGCGAGCCGGCGTGCGGATTGATACCGGCGTGCTCAACGCGATGTCGGTGAAGCTGGCGAAGGAAATGGAGCGCGTCAGCGAGGAAATTTACGCCTGCTGCGGGCATCGCTTCAACATCAATTCGCCCAGGCAGCTTGGCGATGTGCTGTTCAACAAAATGAATCTGCCCAAGCCGATGAAGTACGGCAAAGGCAAGGTGGTTTCGACCGCGCAGGATGTTCTGGAGGAGCTGGCCGCCCACCACGACGCTCCGCGCATGGTGCTTGAGTTTCGTCAGATCGCCAAGCTGAAGTCAACCTATGTGGATTCGCTCCCGCTGCTTGCCGATTCCGAAGGGCGCGTCCATACCACCTTCAATCAAGTAGGCACAGCGACAGGGCGCCTGTCGTCCACGAATCCGAACTTGCAGAACATTCCCATACGCACCGAGCTTGGCCGCGAGATTCGCGCCGCGTTCATCGCCGCTCCTGGCCAGACGCTGCTTTCGGCGGACTACTCGCAAATTGAGCTGCGGCTGATGGCGCATTTCTCGGGCGACCCGCTGCTGACGCGCGCCTACGCCACAGGGCAGGATATCCACACGCTGACTGCCTCGGAAGTGTTCGGCATCGCGCCCGAGGCCATGAGCAAGGAGACGCGTAACCGCGCCAAGGCCGTGAACTTCGGAATCGTGTATGGCATTTCGCCCTTTGGGTTGGCGCAGCAATTGGGCATCGACCAGCATGAGGCGCGGCTGTATATCGAAACCTATTTCGAGCGGTACAAGGGAGTGCGTGAGTTCATTGACCGCATACTCGAGCAAACACGCCGCGAGCAGAAGGTGCGCACGATGTTCGGGCGCGTGCGGCCCATTCCCGACATTCAGAGCCGCAACGCCAACCTGCGCGGATTCGCCGAGCGGACGGCGGTCAACACTCCGCTGCAAGGCACCGCAGCCGATCTGATCAAGCTGGCCATGATCCGCATTGACAAGCTGCTCGCTGAGAAAAAACTGAAGACGCGGATGACGCTCCAGGTGCATGACGAGCTGCTGTTTGATGTTCCGACTTCAGAAGTGGATGAAGTGCGGGAACTGGTTCAGCATCAGATGGAACACGTCATCGAACTGAGCGTGCCGCTGGTTGCCGACGTTGGCGCCGGTCCGAACTGGCGCGACCTGGACTAGCAGAGCCTAAGCTCCGAGCGCGTCCCGGATCGTGCTGGCGATGGCCTCTGCGTGGCGGCGCATGGCTTCTTCCGACTCGGCTTCAATCATCACGCGCGCCAGCGGCTCCGTTCCGGAATAGCGAATCACCACGCGGCCATTGGCCTGCAGATCTTTTTCAGCGGCGCGGATGCTGGCCGCGACGGTTGCAATCTCGTCGAGCGGCTTTTTCTCCTTCACGCGGACATTGACAATCGTTTGCGGAAAGACCTTCAGGTCCGCAATGAGTTCGTGAAGCGGTCTGCCGGAACGGCGCACCAGATCAAGCACAACCATCGCGGTCATCAGGCCATCTCCGGTCGTAGCAAGGTGAGGAAACAGAATGTGCCCCGACTGCTCACCACCAAGCGATGCCGAGTTTGCCTGCATCATCTCCAGCACGTACTTGTCGCCGACAGGCGCGCGCAGCATCTTGATCGAGTCGCGGCGCAGCGCGGCTTCCAGTCCCATGTTGGACATGGTGGTGGCGACGACGACATTTCCGTTGAGCCGGTTGCGGGCCTTCAGGTCGCGGCCGGCGAGCAGCAGCACGGCGTCTCCATTTACGACGCGGCCGTTCGCATCGGCGAAGAGCGCACGGTCCGCGTCTCCGTCGAAGGTAACGCCGATATCGGCGCCGCTCGCTTTAGTTTCAGCCGCAACGATCTCCGGATGAAGCGCGCCGCACTCCGCGTTGATGTTGCGCCCCGTGGGCTGAATGTGAGTAAGGTGGACCGCCCCGCCGAGGCGCGCGAAAAGTTCGGGAGCAATGGCGGAAGCCGCTCCGTTCGCGCAATCGAGAACCAGCTTCAGCCCGTCGAGTTCGAGTCCCGGAACCGCCGCAAGCAGGAACGCCTCATAGTCAGCGCGAAAACACTCCTCTGTCGGGGGAGCCGAAAGTTGCGACGGGTCGGGCGCGCTGACCGACTCCAGATGCCGAAAGATTTCTTGCTCGACGCGAAGCTCGGTCGCATCCGGCAGCTTGTAGCCATCGCCGCCGAAGATCTTAATGCCGTTGTCCTGCCAGGGATTGTGCGAGGCGGAAACCACAATGCCCGCTGCGAATCCATGCTTGCGCGCCAGGTATGCAATTGCGGGAGTGGTGATGACGCCCGCGTTCCGCACGGTCGCGCCCGCCTGCGCCAGCCCTGCGGAGAGCACGGCGGCAATCCAGTTGCCGGACTCGCGCGTATCCATGCCCAGGATCACGCGAGGCTGCGCCGTCCCGTTCTTAAGCTGGTGCGCGAGCGCAAGCCCGACCGCGTAAATTGTCTTTGCATCGAGCGGCGGCTCGCCAGCCACGGCGCGAATTCCATCAGTTCCGAACAGCTTTCTCATGCTTTTTCTGGTCCTGCGTTTTCTGGGGTGATTTTTGTGATGCGGCTTTCGACGGCCCCGCTGGCCAGCCGCGTGAAGAGAAGTTCGCCCGGACGTGCGCCAGAGGCGCTCTTCAGCAAAGCGCCGGATTCGTTGTAGACCAGCGCGTATCCGCGATTGAGCACGGCCAGCGGAGAGAGCGCCGTCAGTTGCCGTTCCAGCGATTGAAGCGCCGCGCGCCGGTTCTGATTTGCGAGTGTGTGCGCTCGGAACAGCCGCGACGAGAAGTTTTCCAGCCGCTCGCGGAAGAGTCGGATTCGCTGCGCAGCGTCATTCCGCGAAACCGCTGTTGCGAGCGATTCCAGACGTTGCTTTTGGTCATGGAAAAGCACGCGCCAGGCGGACTCCATGCGGAAGCCCAGCTCATCAACGCGCTGTTGGCGGCGGCCAAAGTCATCTTGAATGCGCGCCAGCGCCGTCTCAATCGATACGCGGGAAAACCGCTCGCGCGCCTGCATTACGGCGTAGCGCACCGCTCGGGAGAGGCGATGCGAAAGCTCCTCGACGTGTTCTTCCACTTTGTGCTGTGCTGCTGTAATTAACTCCGCCGCGGCGGAAGGAGTGGGCGCGCGCAGGTCGGCGGCGAAGTCCGCAATTGTGAAGTCGGTCTCGTGCCCGACGGCAGAGACGACCGGCAACTCGGAGGCCGCGATGGCGCGCGCGAGCGACTCGGTATTGAACGGGGCGAGGTCTTCGAGCGACCCACCGCCGCGCGCAATCACGATCAGATCAACCTCGCGGGATTGGTTGAAATAAGCAATGCCCTTGGCGACTTCGGCCGCTGCGGCCTCGCCTTGTACCAGCGCGGGATAGAGCAGGATTTCCAGCGCGGCATGGCGGCGGCTGATTACCGTGATAAAGTCTCGGATCACCGCACCCGACGGTGACGTGACGATGCCCACGCAGCGCGGAAAGGCGGGCAGAGGCTTCTTGCGCGCGGCGTCGAAGAGGCCCTCCTGCTCCAGCCGCCGCTTCACCTGCTCAAAGGCCAGTTGTAGCGACCCCGCGCCCATGGGTTCAAGATGCTCGGCGACGATCTGCACCTGGCCGCGCTGCTCATACAGCGACAGCCGCCCGCGCAGCAGGATGTGCAGCCCGTTCTCAGGGCGAAAGCGCAGCAGCGATGCTTGGCGGCGAAAGAGTACCGCGCTAAGCTGGCCCTCGTCATCCTTAAGCGTGAAGTAAATGTGGCCGGAAGCGGCCGGGCGCAGGTCACAGATTTCGCCCTCAACCCACAGGTCAGAGAACTCGCGCTCAATGCCGGCGCGCAGCTTCGCGACGAGGTCGCTCACCTTCCAAATGTGGCGCTGCGGCTGCTGTTGTGCGGCCTCAAAGCTGAAGCCAAGCTGCGATTTCTCCATACTTAGCAAGTTTATCTTCAGCGGCGAAAACGCGAGAGCAGGTAAAGGATCAGGGTGAGCAGAATGCTGACGAAAATGCACGTCCCAAGGGGGAAATACACCAAGACGTTTTTGCGCCGCCATGCGAAGTCTCCAGGCAGGTGCCCGAAGGAGACACCCATCAGACCCAGCAGATAGACCACCGCTCCGGCTAAAAGCAACAGCAGTCCGAGGACGATGAGCAGGCGCGCGAGTGCGGGCATACCCTTCAGGTTACAACCCGAAGGCACTACGGTTTCCCGCATTCCGCCGCCGTGTCCGTTACCATAAACTTTCACACCTTATTGAAAGTGAGCGGAGAGACGTGGCGGCAAACGTATCTGGACGGGAGCTGAAGGTAGCGCTGTTGGGGTTTGGAACAGTCGGCGGGTCGGCGGCGCGGATTCTATTCGACTTGAAGCCGTGCGGGCTCAGGCTGACGCACGTCTACAACCGCAGCGTGGCGCGGAAGCGGGCGGATTGGGTCTCTTCGTCCGTGGTCTGGACCGAGTCGATTGACGACGTGCTCGGCTCGGATGTGGACGTGGTGGTCGAGCTGGTTGGCGGGCTCGATCCGGCGGGCGAGTGGGTGCGGCGCGCGCTGAATGCGGGCAAATCCGTCGTCACGGCCAACAAGAAGTTGATCGCCTATCACGGAGTCGAGCTGGAGAATCTGGCGCGCTCCAAGGGCGCCGCTCTGCTTTATGGAGCGGCGGTTGCGGGCGGCATTCCGGTCATTCCCGGCTTGCGGCAGGGGCTGGCCGGAGACCGTATCACCCGCATCTCGGGAATCCTGAACGGCACATGCAACTTTATCCTCAGCAGGATGGAAGGCGGCGAGGAGTACGCCCCGGTCCTGAAAGAGGCGCAGGCCCTCGGCTATGCGGAGGCTGATCCTTCGGAAGATGTGGATGGGTTCGACGCGCGGGCGAAGCTGGTCATTCTTTCGCGGCTGGCGCTGCGGGCCGACTTGGACCCGGAGGAGATTCCGTGCCGCTCAATTCGGTCTGTGGCGGCGGTTGATTTTGAGTACGCGGGCGAGCTTGGATGCACGATCCGGCAGGTGTCGCGCGCCGAAATTCGCGACGGCAGCCTGCTGGCGAGCGTGGGGCCCATGCTGGTCCCGAAGACCTCGGCGTTGGCGTGGTCGCGCGGCACGGAAAACACGGTGGTGATCGGCGGGCAGTATGGCGGCGACGTGGTGCTGTCGGGTCACGGCGCCGGAGGCCATCCTACGGCAGTGGCCGTAGTTTCAGACCTGATGAGCATCGCGCATGGTTCGCAAGCTGTTGATCTGCCCAGCCGGAAAACGGCGATTGGCGGGGAGTTTCTGCTGCGGCACTCCATCCGGTTCGTAGTGCGCGACCGTCCGGGCATCATTGCGGAAATCGCGCTTGCGCTCGCCGAGCAGAAGATCAATATCCACGCGATTTTCCAAAAGCCTGGATACGAGGACGACAAGCTCCCATTCGTCGTGACCGTGGAACCGTGCGCCTGGTCCGCTTTGCAGCGGGCTTTGGAGCGCATTGGGCGCATGGACTGGCTGGTGGAGAAGCCCTTTGACATGGCGATAGCCACCCGCGAATAGCACAGCGGACCGCGCCGTCCCGCCCTGTCCCATTTACACTTAGGGCATGATTCCCACACTTGAATGGACGGGCGAAGGCGTGCGATTTCTGGACCAGACGCGCCTTCCGCTGGAAGAGAGCTACGTTCTGGCCAGAAGCTACCAGGACGTAGCCGATGTCATTACCACGATGGTTGTCCGGGGCGCTCCGGCCATTGGAGTCTCGGCTGCTATGGGCATGGCGCTGGCCGCGAAGCAGAGCACGGCAAAGGACCTTGACGGCCTTTCCCGTGACCTGAAACAGGCTGGCGAAGTGTTAGCGGCAACCCGCCCCACGGCGGTGAATCTTTTCTGGGCAATCCGCAGAATGGCCGACCGGTTTGAGGCGCTGAAGGCGCAGCAGGGCGCATCGCTGGACGGGATTCGCGCCGGGCTGACCGCCGAAGCCCTGCAAATGTATGACGAGGACATTGCCGCCTGCCGCGCCATGGGCGACTTTGGCGCGGGCCTGATGCCCGAAGAGGGCGGCGTGCTGACCCACTGCAACGCCGGTGCGCTGGCCACTTGCGGTTATGGAACGGCTTTGGGAGTCATCCGTAGCGCCGTGGCCCAGGGACGCAAGGTGAACGTCTACGCGGACGAGACGCGGCCTTTTTTGCAGGGTGCGCGACTCACTGCTTGGGAGTTGATGCACGACGGAATTCCCACGACCGTGCTGTGCGACAACATGGCGGCGAGCCGGATGCGCGCGGGGAAGATTCAGGCCGTGGTAGTGGGAGCCGACCGCATTGCCGCCAACGGAGATGTGGCCAACAAGATCGGTACTTACGGCGTCGCGGTGCTGGCCAAGGAGCATAAGATTCCGTTTTATGTCGCGGCCCCTTGGTCCACAATTGACCTGAACACCCCCACCGGAGACGCCATCCCTATTGAGGAGCGCGCGGCCAAGGAAGTGACGCACCATGGGGGAAAGCAATTAACTCCGCACGGAGTTGGAATTGAAAACCCGGCTTTTGATGTGACTCCCGCAAAATACGTAACGGCCATTATTACAGAGCGGGGAGTGCTGCGGGCGCCGTATGAGGATTCGCTGCAAGGGTTGGCGGCTGAGATCGCAAATCAGCGATGAAGCCGCCAGCAGGCCCCGTTACTGAATCCAGTCCGCGTAGGGATAGAGCAGCAGGAAGAAAATCATGGTCAGCGCCATCACGTCCATGTAGAGAAGCAGCATCACGCCGCCGTGATAAAAGCTCCATTTAAGGCGCAAACAGCGAAGGGTCTCGAAGGTTCCCCACAGCGCGCCCAGGGCGGCGAATGTAAGCGGCCAGTCGGTATGCACTTGGGGGAATCCTGAAAAGAGCAGGGCTGCCCCAAGGCTGGCCAGGACCATCGCGGTACCGCGGAAAAGTGATCGGGCGTGCAAATTGAGGAAGGCGGGGCGCATCGCAAGCTGGTAGTATTTGGGGTCGCGAACTTATGTCTCTAAATGTATCGAATCTTCCGAATGATATATCGTTGCCAGCGGCGGCGAAACGGGAGCGTATTGTTCGGCGCGTCGCGCGCGAGCTTCAGGACGGCTTCTATGTGAACCTGGGCATCGGAATGCCGACCCTAGTGGCAAACCACGTTCCTCCGGGAGTGGAAGTGGTTCTGCAATCAGAGAATGGAATGTTGGGCGTGGGGCCGTATCCGGCGGCTGGCAGCGAGGACGCGGACCTGATCAACGCCGGCAAGGAAACAGTGACGGAACTGCCCGGCACTGCGTATTTTTCCAGTGCTGATTCTTTCGCCATGATTCGCGGCGGGCACATCGACGTCAGCATTCTGGGCGCTATGGAAGTGGACGAGCAGGGAAACCTGGCCAACTGGATGATTCCCGGCAAGATGGTGAAAGGCATGGGCGGGGCGATGGACCTGGTGGCCAGCGCGCGGCGAGTGATTGTCGCCATGGAACACACAACCAAGGATGGCAAACCGAAAATTCTGCCTCACTGTACGCTGCCCATCACGGGCCTTAAGGTAGTGGACACCATC
>DASTXK010000293.1:0-4304 GCA_035765555.1 Acidobacteriaceae bacterium | reverse complement strand
TCACCGAGATGATTAACGCTGTCGGCTCGATCATCATGGCATTTGAGCAAAACTTCTAGTTCGGGATTTTCGTCCCTCGGAGGCAGTCATTGGGGCCTCCTGAAACGCTGCTGTCAACGATAGTAGAATCATCGGTTCGTTAGAAACCGCCGTGTCGCCATGTCCAGTGACAAGCCTAAACCGGTCTACACCGCCGCCGATCTGGAGGGGTTCGACTACGAGCGCGAGCTGGGCTATCCGGGAGAGTTTCCGTTTACGCGGGGCATTCAGCCGACGATGTATCGCGGGCGGCTGTGGACGATGCGCCAGTACGCGGGCATGGGCGACGCCGAGGAGTCGAACCGGCGCTACAAGTTCCTGATTGCCAACGGGACGGCGGGGCTGTCAGTGGCGTTCGATCTGCCGACGCAGATTGGGTATGACTCCGACGACCCGATGGCGCTGGGTGAAGTGGGCAAGGTCGGGGTGGCGATTGACTCCATCGAGGACATGGAGCGGCTGTTTGAAGGCATCCCACTGGAAAAAATCTCCACGTCCATGACCATTAACGCCACGGCCAGCATCCTGCTGGCGCTGTATGTGGCGGTGGCCAAGCGCGCCGGGGCCGATCCGAAGAAGCTGTCCGGCACCGTTCAGAACGACGTTCTGAAGGAGTACATCGCGCGCGGGACCTATATTTATCCGATTCGCGACGCCATGCGCATCGTGACGGACATGTTCGCGTGGGCGAATGAAAACACGCCGGAGTGGAACACGATTTCGATTTCCGGCTACCACATGCGCGAGGCCGGATGCACCGCCGCGCAGGAGATCGCTTTCACGCTCGCCGACGGCATGACCTACGTGCAGGCCGCTGTGGACGCGGGGCTGGACGTGGACCGCTTCGCGCCGAGGCTGTCGTTCTTCTTCAACGCGCACAACAATTTTTTTGAGGAAGTGGCGAAGTTCCGGGCGGCGCGGCGTCTGTGGGCGCGGATGATGCGCGAGCATTTTGGGGCGAAGAACCCGCGCTCGTGGATGCTGCGGTTTCATACGCAGACGGCTGGGTCGACGCTGACGGCGCAGCAGCCGGAAAACAACATTGTGCGGACGGCGATTCAGGCGCTGTCGGCGGTGCTGGGAGGCACGCAGTCGCTGCACACCAACAGCTACGATGAGGCGCTGGCGCTGCCCACCGAGGAGGCGGCGCGCATCGCGCTGCGCACGCAGCAGATCATTGCCGGGGAGTCGGGCGTGGCCAACACGATTGATCCCTTCGCCGGGTCGTATTATGTGGAGTCGCTGACGAACGGGCTGGAGCAGCAGGCGCGCGGGTATCTTGAGCGGATTGACGTGCTGGGCGGGATGCTGCGCGCCATTGAGCAGGGCTGGGTGCAGCAGGAGATTCAGGCGGCGGCCTACGAGTATCAGCAACAGGTGGATTCAGGCGAGGCGACGGTGGTGGGCGTGAACCGGTTCACGCGAGAAGAGGAGCCTGCGATTCCCATTCAGCATATTGACGAGGCGCTGGAGCGGCGGCAGGTGGAGCGGGTGAAGGCGCTGCGGGCTCGTCGGGACCAGCAAAAATGGCGGTCGGCGCTGGATCGCGTGAGAGTGCACGCGCGCGGCGGGCAGAACCTGATGCCGGCGATTGTTGATGCGGTGGAAAGCTATGCCACGGTGGGGGAGATTGCCGCCGCGCTGCGCGAAGTGTTTGGCGAATATCGGGAATCCATCGTGGTTTAAGCGACAACTTTGCCCCGCGACCAGCGGGAGCGGCCACTGAAGCTCGTATAAGATTGCGCGCAGCGCGTGTGCCCGGGACGGCAAGTCCCTTGCCAAACACCGGGCGACCTCTCTACCATTGCGCAAAGAGCTGGAGATGGTGCGATCCATAAAGATATTCGTGGCGGTGTTCTGCATAGTGTGCATACTCGCCCTGTGCATCGCGCCCTATGCGGACATTCCCGCGTCCGTGCTCGAAGCTCTTCAGGTTGTCATCATGCTGATGTTCGCGCTGCTGATGGGCGTACTGCTGGTGACCGGGCTGTTTTACCTGATAGTGGTGCGCGTCGCGGAGCCGGTGTATCTTCGCAAGGCTCCCATACGATCGTTGCTGCTGCCGATTGACTCAAGCTGCGTCCAGCAGTGCTAGTTTCACCCTCGATTTCCGCTTCGATCCCGCACGTCATCTAAGCGAACATGAGGCCGTACATCGGCTTCCGAGGGGATGAATGAAAGCACAGGAAATACTTCAGTCGTGGTCCACAATTCTGGGCGGCCGCAAGCCGCTGATGTCCATTGAAATTACGCGCGAATGCCCGCTCCGCTGCCCGGGGTGCTACGCCTATGATGAAGCGCACCTGGGCGGCAACGGCGTGACCCTGCGGGTGCTCTCCGACTACAAGCAGGAGGCGCTGGTGAAGGGCGTGCTGGATCTGGTGGACCGCCATCGCCCTCTGCATGTTTCGTTGGTGGGCGGCGACCCGATGGTGCGGTATCGCGAACTGGAAGAAATTCTGCCCGCGCTCGACGCAAGAGGCGTTCACGTGCAGCTTGTGACCAGCGCCTTCCGGAAGATTCCTGAGCACTGGAGCCAGCTTTCGCGGCTGAACATTGTTGTTTCGATTGACGGCCTGCAGCCCGACCATGACGTGCGCCGCAAGCCGGCGACCTATGAGCGGATTCTGAAGAACATTGAGGGAAGCCGGATCACAATCCACTCGACGATCACCGGGCAGATGGCGCGGCAGGAGAATTATTTCGGGCGTTTTCTGGAGTTCTGGAGCCGGAAGCAGGAGATCAAGCGCATCTGGATGAGCATTTTTACGCCGCAGATGGGGGCGACGGGCGAGGAGATTCTTACGCCCGAGGAGCGCAGCCACGTGATTGACGAGCTGGCATTTTTGCGCGTCCGCTACCCCGTGCTGGACATCAGCGACCGGGTGCTGCGCGAGTTCCGCAACCCGCCCAAGTCGCCCGAGGAGTGCATTTTCGCGCAGACGACGCGGGTGATTTCCGCCGATTTGAAGACGCCGGTCACGCCCTGCCAGTTCGGGGGCAATCCGGACTGCTCGCAATGCGGGTGCATGGCCTCGATGGGGCTGGCGGCGGTGGGGCATCTGAAGCTGAGCGGGGTGTCGCTGGGCAGGATTTACAGGAGCTCCGTGAAGATAGGACACGGAGTGGGCAAGCTTAGAAACATTGAAAAAGAGGTAGCGTGATGACGTTTGAGCCTTCGATCAACGTCCTGGAGGCGCATGGCCCGGTTTATCCCGGCCATCCGGCACAGCATCAGCGGACGGAGCGCGAGCTTCGCCGGCAGCTAACGAGGTTTTCGCGGTGGATGTACCGGCTGGGGTTTGCGCCGGGGACTTCGGGGAACCTGTCGGTGCGGCTGCCGTTTGACCACCGGCTGGTGCTGGCCACGCCCACCAATTGCAGCAAGGCCCTGCTGCGCCCGGTCGACATGGTGATTGTGGATACGAACGGGCGCTTTCTTGCCGGGACGCGCAACGTGACCAGCGAGATCGGCATGCACCTGGCCGTCTACCGCGAACGTCCGGACGTGACGGCGGTGATCCATGCGCATCCGCCCATCGCGACGGGGTTCGCCTCGTGCGGGATGGCGCTGGATGCTCCGCTGTGCGCCGAGTTGATCATGACGCTGGGGAAGATTCCGCTGGCGCCGTATGCGACGACGGGCACGGACGAGGTGGGGGCGAGCCTGCAGCCGTTTTTGCGCGATCACGACGCGGTGCTGCTCGCCAACCACGGCATTGTGACCTACGGCAAAGACCTGCTGGACGCCTTTATGAAGCTGGAAACCTGCGAGCACTTCGCGCAGGTGTGCCTTACGTCGCATCAGTTGGGCTGCCGCAAGCTGCTGGAAGACGAGGCGCTGCGGAAGCTCCAGCACGCGCGGGCGCGGTATCTGGCCAACGGCGCGCCGTTTCGGGATTGAAGGGGCCGCGCTTGCGGCGAAGGCTGGCGCTCGGGTAGCGTCGAGTCATGTGCCCGGTTCCGCTCTCACTTGAAGGGAAATCCGTCCTCATCACTGGAGGCTCGCGCGGCATTGGGGCCGCCACGGTACGGCTGTTTCACGAGGCCGGAGCGCGGGTAGCGTTTAATTACCGCACCGCCCGGGCCGCTGCGGAGTCTCTGGCTGCGGAGTTAGGCGAAGGCTGCATTGCGATTGAGCAGGAGCTTGCGTCTCCCGAGCAGGGACGCGCGCTGGTGGAGAAAGCGGTGGCCTCGTTGGGGCGGCTGGACGTGCTGGTCGCGAACCACGGAGTGTGGCCGCCGGAAGATGCTCCGATCGACGC
>DASTXK010000292.1:0-6709 GCA_035765555.1 Acidobacteriaceae bacterium | reverse complement strand
GAGATCGTGGATTCACCATCCGATTTGCGCGAATACCTTGCCGACGCGGTGAAGGGACTCCTGAACGAGCCGCGATTTCTGGACGCTCTTCCGGGATTTGTTCTCAACGACGAACGAGTGCCCTTAATTCGGCGACGCCTGGTCGAAATTGCAAGTCTTTCGCCAACCGCCGGCCGCTAGAACTTCACCGTCGGCGCGTTCTGCGAGCCCGGACTCGCCTCAAAATAGGCGTTGTTCTGCTGGAATCCTCCGATGGAAGCCCAGATGTTATTTGGGAAATGCCGGATGTAGCTGTTGTAGTCCTGAAGCGTCTGGTTGTAGCGCCGCCGCTCCACAGCGATGCGGTTTTCCGTGCCTTCCAACTGGTCCTGCAGCGACAGGAAATTCTGGTTCGCCTTCAAATTGGGATAGTTTTCTGAAATGGCCAGCAGCCGGCCCAGCGCCGAATCGAGCCGTCCATTGGCCTGGATCGCGTCCTTCGGCGTGTGCGCGTTCAGCAGCCCGGCGCGTGCGTTGGCGATATCGGTAAAGATGGTCTGCTCGTGCGTCGCGTAGCCCTTCACCGTGGCCACCAGGTTCGGAATCAGGTCGGCGCGCCGCTGCAACTGCGTCTGGACGTTGGCCCACTGCGTCTGCACGGCCACCTGCTTGTCCACCATGTTGTTCCGCGCGCTCACGTAGCTGCCAAAGACGATCAGCCCGACGACAACGATAATCACCACGATGATGACTGCGATCCACAATCCACGACGCATCATATTCTGCAATCTCCTTACTGATCCCTAACCCCTAATCCCTGTATCCTACCAACTTCCGCCGGCCCCGCCGCCGCCGGTGCTGCCGCCGCCAAATCCTCCAAAGCCGCCGCCACCACCGCCGCCGAAACCTCCTCCTCCGCCGCCCCAGCCGCCGCGTCCTCCGCGTCCTCCGCCTCCCCAGCCGCCCAGAAACATACCCAGCAGAAAGCCGAGCAGGCCGCTGCCGCCAAAGCGTCCCAGGAAAATGATGAGGATAATGATGAACACCACGAGCGCCAGCAGCCCGCCCAGCCCGATCTGGCGCTGCTGCGGCTGCGGCGCCGCCTGGCCTTGCAGCGGGGTCAGCTTCACGCCCGCGTCCGCCGCGATAATCTGCGAAATGCGCCCGACGGCCAGCATCACCGCGCCGTCAAAATCGTTGGCCCGCAGCGCCGGAACCATCTCCCGCCCGATGCGCCCCACCAGCGCGTCTGGCAGAATCCCTTCCAGCCCGTATCCAGTGGAAATGAACCGCTTGCGGTCCTGCACCGCCAGCAGGATCAGCACGCCGCGGTCCTGATACTCGCCCTTCTTCGCGCCAAGCCCCCACTTCTGGTACAGTTCGACGGCGTACTGCTCCACCGCCTCGCCGTCGAGGGTTTTTACCGTGACCACGGCAATCTGCGCATGGGCCTCATGGTCCACCTGGCCGCACACGGTGTCTATCTGCCGGATAACCCCCGGCGACATCACATGGGCAAAATCGCTGACGTAATCAGTCGGCTGCGGAAGGCTCTTGACCGATTGGCCCAGCGCGGCAATTGGCAAAACCAAAAGCAGCAGCGCCAGCCATCCACGCCGTAGGATCGTTCGAGGCATCGGGTTCAATTCTACAGAAGGTATTTCAGCGGGTCAGCAGGCGCAAAAAAGGCGGCGGATTGCAATGCAATCCACCGCCCGCTTCGTCCAAACCGGCGTTATGCGCCCTTCTCGCTTACGTTGTGGCTCTTCGCGATCTGCTGGATGTCCTGCAGATGGCTTTCGATGACCTGCGCGCCGTGCTGCGCCGCGTCCTTCAACTGCGGATTCTGGGTGCGGTTGGCGGTCTCTTTAAACTCCTTCAGGTCCTTTTTGTGGTCCTTGAGCATGGTTTCAATGTAGGCGTGGTCAAACTGCTGACCGGACAGGCCTTCCAGCTTCCTGAGGGTCGCTTCGTCTTTCTTTGAGAGAGCCTTCGGCGGCCTTACGCCCTGCTGTTCCGCAATCGGCTTCAATTGATCGTTCAACTGCGAATGCTCCTGCACCATCTTCTCGCCGAACTGCCTCACGTCCTGGCTGCTGGCCTTCTGCTGCGCCAATTGCCCTAGCTGGACCTCGGCCATTCCGCCTTCCGCCGCCTTGCGCAGAAAAGCCTTGTCCTGCATCTTGGACATGTCCGAATTCTGCTGCTGCTCCATCTGCATCTGCTGTTGTTGGTTCGGGTTGCTCATCGCAGCCGGATTATTGCTCGGCTGGTTGACCGGCGGCATCTGCTGTGGCTGGTTCTGCTGCGCCATGGCCATCGCGCCGCTCATTACCATGGCGCCCGAAATGATAAAAACTTTGGAAAGTACCGCGTTCATAGGACTTCCTCCTTTTCCGGACAAAGATTCCGTACTCGTTTTTTGATTGGTCCCGTTCTCTCTTAAATGGGGTGCCCGCATCCGGCCTCAAGTTGCCTCAATTTGGCCTTGGCGCTGTTGGACGAGCACGCGGAAAATCCAAACCCCTCAGCAATGTTGCTTGCAATAGACACGCCAGCGCATCGGAGTTGGCTGGTTAAGCCATCAATTTCTTCTTTTGGAAATTTTTCAGTGAGCTTGTAGAGCGTAATTGCCAATTGAATTGATTTCTGCCGGACCAGTAGGTCACGATGGGAGGAACTGATTGCAGCAGTGTAATCTCTAAAGACCATTGCCGAATGCTGTTGACTGTTGGCTGCTTATGCTGAAGCGCTGGAGAACCCGGATTTTTCTGTTCCTCGCCGTGCTGGGGCCGGGGTTTATCACCGCAAATGTGGACAACGATCCCAATGGGATCTTCACCTATTCGCAGGCGGGCGCGCAGTTCGGATATTCACTTCTGTGGACCATTATTCCCATCACCATCGCGTTGATCGTAGTGCAGGAAATGTGCGCGCGCATGGGCGTGGTTACGGGCAAGGGACTGAGCGACCTGATCCGCGAAGAGTTCGGCCTGCGCGTGACCGTGATCGTGATGCTCCTGCTGGTGCTGGTGAACTTCGCAAACGTGGTGGGCGAATTTGCAGGCGCGGCCAGCAGCCTGGAGTTGTTTCACCTGAGCAAGTACATCTCGGTGCCGATTGTGGCCGTGCTGGTATGGCTGCTGGCGGTGCGCGGAGATTACAAGAAGGTTGAAAAAATTTTTCTGGCGGGCTCAATGTTTTACTTCGCCTACATCATTGCGGGCGTTCTGTCGGAGCCGAGCTGGCATACGGCGCTGGTCGCGACGGTCAAGCCGCCCCCGCATGAATCATGGCGGCAGACCACCTATCTGTTTCTGGTCATCAGCGTCATCGGGACGACCATTTCGCCGTGGATGCAGTTTTACCTTCAGTCGTCGATTGTGGAGAAGGGCGTGCGCGTGAAGGACTACGCGGCGTCGCGGCTGGACGTGATTGTGGGTTCGATCTTTACCGATGTGGTGGGGTGGTTCATCATTGTGGCCTGCGCAGCCACGCTCTTTACGCACGGAATGGGCGCAATCCACGACGCATCTGACGCGGCGGCGGCCATGAAGCCGCTGGCCGGCGAGTACGCGTTTCTGCTCTTCGCCTTTGGGCTGTTCAACGCATCGTTTTTTGCCGCCTCGGTGCTTCCGCTTTCGACGGCCTATGTGGTTTGCGAGGGGCTGGGGCTGGAGTCCGGCGTGGACAAGAAGTTTCGCGAGGCGCCGTTCTTCTACTGGTTCTATACGGCGCTCATTGCGGGCGGAGCGGCGGTGGTGCTGGTTCCGAGGTTTCCGCTGATCCACTGGGCCATTGAATCGCAGGCGCTGAACGGGGTGCTGCTGCCGATTGTGATTGTCCTGATGCTGCTGCTGGTGAACCGCCGCGACCTGATGGGCAAGTACACCAATTCGCGCTGGTTTAACGCCATTGCCTGGGCCACGGCGATTGTGGTGAGCGTGCTGTCGATTGTGTGGATGGTGGGGGTCTTGCAGGGCAGAGGTTGAGGTATACTAGGACTACGCTCGTACACGAGTGGGTTTATCACCGCAAGTAATGCTCCTTAGCACTGCCTGGCGCTACACCTTCCTCGAAATTAGCGAATACCAACACCAAAGGAATTACTCCATTTATGGAACAAGGCACTGTTAAGTGGTTCAACGATGCAAAGGGCTTCGGGTTCATTACCCGCGACGCCAATAACGAGGACATTTTCGTCCATTTCTCGGCGATCAGCGCCAACGGCTTCCGCAGCCTCCAGGAGGCGCAGCGCGTGCAGTTTGACGTGGTCAAGGGTCCCAAGGGCCTGCAGGCGGAGAACGTTCAGGCGGTCTAGCCCTGAAGGCTTGTTGAAACGGGAGGGCCAAATGGCTCTCCCGTTTTTTTATTTTCTGAAAAGGTAGCTTCGTTGAACAGTCTACGGACGGCCTGAAGGCCGTCCGAGAGTAATGAGAAAGCATCCCTCAGGGGCTAAAGCCCCGCTGTATTTAGAAGGCTTAACGGACGGGCTAAAGCCCGTCCCCTTCAAAAACCAAGTTTTTCAGCAAACTGTCCGATACGAAACCTGCTAAAAAGCAGAATTGATTCAAAAAGCATCCCTTAGGGGCTAAAGCCTCGCTGTATTTAGAAGGCTTAACGGACGGGCTAAAGCCCGTCCCCTTCAAAAACCAAGTTTTTCAGCAAACTGTCCGATACGAAACCTGCTAAAAAGCAGAATTGATTCAAAAAGCATCCCTCAGGGGCTAAAGCCCCGCTGAATTTAGAAAGCTTAACGGACGGGCTAAAGCCCGTCGCCTTCCAAGAAAGGCCTGAAGACCGTCCCCTGCAAAGAAAAAAGAAATGCATCTTGACAGCGGGGTGGCCGCGTCCAATACTTAACCAAATGGTTAAGCGATCCACAAAGCTCGATGCCACCTTTTCGGCCCTCTCCGACGCCACACGCCGGGAGATGCTGATGGCGCTGATGCGCGGGGAGACCACTGTGTCCGACCTGGCGCGCCCGCACCGGATGTCGCTGCCCGCAGTGATGAAGCACTTGCGGGTGCTGGAGCGGGCGGGGCTGGTGGAGCAAAACAAGGTGGGACGGGAGCGCCGCTGCCGGCTGAGGGCCGGCGCGCTGAAGCCCGCGTCGGACTGGATCGCGCAGTATCGCCAATTCTGGGAGCGGCAATTTGACGCTCTCGACCGCTTTCTGGCGGAACCACAACCTTCAACCGAGGAGAAGAAGTCATGCCGCAAGCAGAAGCAATCGCACCGCTCGAATTGATTGTGAACCGCACCTTCAACGCGCCGCGCGAGCGCGTGTTTCGCGCCTGGACGGAGGCCGCGCAATTGGACCAATGGTTCGGGCCGGCTCCGGGGAGAACCGTGAAGTCGTCGTTGGACGTGCGTGTGGGCGGCGCGTACCGGATCGAAATGCGCAACCCGGATGGTCAGGTCTACGTCGCGTCGGGGATTTATCGGGAAATTGAGCCTCCGCAGCGGCTGGTGTTTACGTGGGACGCCGAGGGCGCGATGGAGCCGGTGAAGGACACGCTGGTGACGGTGGAGTTTTTTGAGGCGGGCGACGCGGGCGAGAAGACGCAGGTGACACTTACGCACCAGAACTTCCAGTCGGCGGAGATGCGGAACCGGCACGAGCATGGCTGGACAGGATGCCTGGACCAGTTGCAGCGGTTCGCGGAAAACGCATAGTTGGGAGATCAGGCTGCCACACGCTGGGGATTGCCGGCTTTCAGTCCATCGAAGACCGGCGATCTTTTACACTTTGGCTGTGGACTATGTTTCCGAAGGCGTGAAACTTTTCTATTCGGTCGTGGGCGAGGGGCCGGCGGTGGTGCTGCTGCATCCAACGCCCTGCGACCATCGTTTCTGGCTGGCGGCCGCCGAGGCGCTGGCGGGGAAGTACCGCGTAATTTTGCCTGACCTGCGCGGGCATGGCCAATCGGAAGCGGGCGAAGGGCCGATTACCATTGAACAACTGGGCGCGGACGCGGTTCGGCTTCTGGATGAGTTGAAGATCCAGAAGGCGCTCTTCGGGGGCTGCTCCATTGGCGGCTACACGCTGTATGAAATTTGGCGGAAGGCCCCGGCGCGGGTGCAGGCTCTGGCGTTTTGCTGCGCGAAACCGCAGGCAGATACCGAGGCCGGGCGGGCGCAGCGCGAGCAGACTATTTCGCAAGTTCGCGAGCGCGGGACGGCTGATTTTTTTGAGACGCAGTTGGAGAAGCTGATTGGGCCGACGGCGCGGCAGCGGCATCCGGAGCGCATTGCCGAGGCGCGGGAGATGATGCAGGCGATGACTCCGGCGGCGGTGATTGCGGTGCAGCAGGGGCTGGCGGCGCGTCCGGATTCGGTGGAGACGGCGCGGGGAATTCGCGTACCGGCGTTTGTGCTGGCTGGCGGCGAAGATCCGGCTTCGACTCCGGCGGACATGAAGCTGCTGGCGGAGACGATCCGCAATGGCGGCTATGGGGCCGAATATACGGAGTTGCGCGACGCGGGACACTTTGCTCCGTGGGAGCAGCCGCAAATGGTGGGGCGAATGCTGCGGCGCTTCTTCGATTCCGTTGTGGGGTGAGCCGGGGCTACAGGCTCGGCTGCGGCTCGATGGCCGTGCCCGGGACCAGTGTCGGCAAATTACTTGTGTGCCCCACCTCGTGCAGCACGGCGTCCAGGTGTTCCAGCACTTCCTCGACGGTCATGGTGTACATTTCGCGGCCATTGTCGTAGCCGGTTTCGACGG
>DASTXK010000291.1:0-3035 GCA_035765555.1 Acidobacteriaceae bacterium | reverse complement strand
GTGCCGCGCGCCTTCCTCACACCTTGATAGTGCATTCACGTCAATTCACTGAATTAAGTGCCGTCAAACAGCCGCCGAGTCTGAATGTAAAGGCCTAAGGCTGCGGCATCGAAGACGAAGTTGCGCCCGCTCTTGATGTTGGGCACGGACCACATCCGGGCGACGATCTCTCGAACCTCTGATCTCGTTCCCGGTGATGGGTAGGCAAAGGATTCGATCACCAGCTGCTTCGGGATCTCGGCGACCGCGATACCACGGGCACGGCACTCCGTGGCGAGCGCACGGTGAAGTTTGGTACTGATTGTCTCGCCAGACGCCGCTTCCAGCGCCACGTCGTCACATCCGTGTTCATCCAGAACATCCCGGATGAAACCCACGCAGCATTCTTGGGCATGTCTGGCGTCCGATGATAACTGACGCACTCGCCAGCCCTCCAGGTGCGTTCCGGCAAAGAGGACGACTGCCACGCTCCGCCGTTCGACGCGGATAGCCATCGCACGGGGCTGAGGCGGCGCAAGGTGCTGGGGACGTGCATCGAGGGATTCCAGGATCTCGTGGAAGACCCGCGCCGCGCGGTCGGGGTTTGTCGTGATGGCTTTTCGGCACGCTTTGAGCAACGCGCTACGAGGATATTGTGAAGCCAGAATGCGATAGTGCTGGGACGCTGGCTGATCCTTCAGCCGGCGGGCCAGACTGAGAACGAAGTAGTCCTCGGGGCTGTATGGCCGAAAAGAACTGTGGTGGCTCTTGGCCACGTGTTCCAGAATGCTGGTCATAGTTGCGGCGTTGAATGATCAAACAAGTCCAGCTGGCCGTAACCGGCAAGCTTTTCTTCCTTCCCCCGGATCTCCATCCGCAGTGTTTCGTAGAGTTCGGGGAACAGGAACGCCACCGGCGTGCGCAAAATGATCTCCAGCTTTAGCGCCGTTGCCAGTTCTGGCAGTGTATGGCCGTACTCGTAGCTGGACAGTGAGCCGTGCCGCTGGTGTCCGAGCAGGTGCATTACGCGGCGCTGCGAGTAGCCGCGCTTGCGCCGAAACGCCGCAAGTTTATTTTTGTTTTGGTGGTGCATTGTTAGTTGCTCCTCCTTTCTGTACTGGCAATGTAGCAGTTCGGTCAAATCCCACAAGTGGGGAAAAGGTCTGTCTTAACGGACTTTTTCTTGCTCCGCTGTGGACAAGTTGCGTATGAGCCGCAAAGCCCGGCGGCTGTACTTGCGACGGCGGCGTCTTTGCGCGGCACTCTCAATGCTGCCGCGAACACGATCAGAAAACTCATCGATGAGAAGAGCGCGTATGAGTTCAACTGCGAATGCAAAGAAAAAGTCGCCGATCATGACAGGCTCATCATGGCGATGATTGGAAAAATTGAAAAGCAGGGAAAAGGTCGTTCCGTCATGGCCGTCCGCTCGGACGGACCTTTTCCCTTCTTTTCAACAGATCGCTGTTGCGGTAAGGTGCCCCTGCCTATGCAGAATCGTGAACCCGATTCCATCTCTGACCTTTACCCGGAGTTTTCGCGGGAACAGCGGGAGCAGGCCCAAGCCAATGTCCGGCGCTACCTCGCCGCGCTTTTGCGTATGGAAGATAGACTACAGGCCATTTCTAATGCGGCTGTGGATTGTCAGTTTGACTCGGATGCCGGACAACGCTACCATCCCAACGCCAAAGGTCGACCCACCAATTCATCGTCACCAAATTCATGAATCAATACTTTGCCTATACCCGCGTGTCTACGGCGCGGCAGGGCGAGGGCGTTTCACTGCAGCAGCAGAAGGACGCCATCGAACGCTATGCCCAGCGCGGCAGCATCAAAATCTGCCGCTGGTTCGAAGAGCGCGAAACCGCGGCCCGGGCGGGTCGCCCGGTTTTTGAAGTGATGGTCCGCCAGCTACGCAAGCAGAAGGCGCGGGGCGTGTTAATTCATAAGATCGACCGCAGCGCCCGCAACCTGCGCGACTGGGCGGACCTCGGGGATCTCATCGACCGCGGCGTCGACGTACATTTTGTAAACGAAGGACTGGATCTCAACTCCCGGGGCGGTCGGTTGTCTGCGGATATTCAGGCGGTCGTTGCGGCTGACTTCATTCGCAACCTCAAGGAGGAAACCCGCAAAGGATTCTACGGACGTCTGAAGCAGGGCGTCATGCCCATGCCTGCTCCCTTGGGGTATCTGAACGTCGGGCCGGGGCAGCCCAAGGTGATCGATCCCAAGAATGGACCACTGGTGCGGCACCTGTTCGAATGTTATGCCTCAGGGCGTTTCAACTTCGCATCAACTCTGGTGGAAGCGCGCCGGATTCGACTCATTGGCCGGTTCGGAAAGCCGTTGACCAAAAACGGTCTCACCACCTTGCTGAACAATCCTTTCTATACAGGTCTGATCCGAATCAAGAGGACCGGCGAATCTTTCATAGGCGCCCATTCGCCACTGATCAGTAAGGATCTATTCTCTCGGGTCCAAAGCGTGTTGCGAGGCAAGAGCAACACGAAGGCCCTGCGGCATGATTTCCTGTTCCGTCGCCGCATTCAGTGCCAAACCTGCCGTTACCATTTGATCGGCCAGACTGCGCGGGGGCATGTTTACTACCGTTGCCATACTGCGTCGTGTCCAACCGGATTTGTTCGGGAGGAAGCTGTGGAGGAAGCCGTTCTCAAAAAGCTCGACAAACTGCGCTTTGACCAGCGGGAACTGCGTTACTTGCAGCAGGAACTCGACCGAATGCGCGGCGACGAAGCCCATGAGGCGGAAAAACTGATCGCGTCGCTGCGGTTGGCTGCATCCCAGCTGGACGACAGGCTGAATCGTTTGACCGACGCCTTCATCGACCGACTGATCGACCAAGCTGCCTTCTGGCAACGCAAAGAGGCGCTCCTTTCGGAGCGCCTCGAATTGTCAAATCGGCTGGCACAAGTGGAAGCCGGCACCGTCGATATCGCGGGGACTATTGGAAATTACATCCAACGCGCCGATGGTGCATGTTTGGCCTACCAACACGCATCGCCGGACGAAAAGCGCGATCTGCTCGGTGCTCT
>DASTXK010000290.1:0-2529 GCA_035765555.1 Acidobacteriaceae bacterium | reverse complement strand
TACGGCCACGAGCAGCAGGACGCCAACACCTATGCCAGTTGGGGCGTGGATTTTCTGAAGTACGACCTGTGCAGCTACATGAAAATTATGAAGCTGCACGACCCCAACCAGGACCCACGCAAGGCCGAGGCCATGATGGAGGCCGCCTACGCCAAAATGCACCAGGCGCTCGTGAACACGCATCGGCCCATCATCTACAGCGTTTGCCAGTACGGCGTCTATTATGTCTGGAAGTGGGGGCCGAAGGTTGGCGCAAACCTGTGGCGCACCACCGATGACATTAGCGACAGCTATCGCAGCATGGCGCTGATTGGTTTCTCGCAGGCGGGACTGGAGAAGTACGCCGGGCCGGGACACTGGAATGATCCCGACATGCTGGAGATTGGCAACGGCGGCATGAATGCCGATCAATACCGCACGCAGATGAGCCTGTGGGCTATTCTGGCGGCTCCTCTGCTCGCCGGCAATGATCTGTCTAAAATGGACGAGACCACGAAGAGCATTCTGCTCAATAAGGAAGTGATTGCCGTCGATCAGGACAAGCTCGGAATCCAGGGCCACCGCGTCGGCCCTCCGCAAATTTGGGAGAAGCCGCTGAGCGGAGGCGCGAAAGCCGTGGCGCTCTTCAACTACGTTACCGATGATGAGGCCGAACCCTTCACGCTATACCTGAAAGACGTGGGAATCACCGGCCCTGTCCACGCGCGCGATTTGTGGGCGCACAAAGACCTCGGCATTCTCAATGGATCCTACACGGTCACGATTCCGCAGGGCGGAGTGGTGATGCTGAAGCTCTGGAAGTGAAATGAACATTCAGGACATAGAAACTCCGGCGGTAGTTATTGATACCGAGATACTCGACCGCAATCTCCGCAACATGGCGAGTTATTGCCGGGAGCATAACCTTGCGCTGCGTCCGCACACCAAGACGCACAAGATGCCGGAGATCGCGCGGCTCCAGTTGCGCTACGGCTCGCCGGGCATCACGGTCGCCAAGCTGGGCGAGGCGGAAGTGATGGCCGATGCTGGCATCGACGACATCACCATCGTGTATCCGCTGTGGGGCGAGAGCAAGTGGAAGCGACTCGCTGACCTCGCGAAGCGAATCAAGATTGGCGTTACGATGGACTCCCTCGCCATCGCTGAGGGCATCTCTTGCGCTGCGAAAGCCGCGGGCGTGGAAGTCGGGGTTCGCCTGGAGTTCGATACCGGACTCCGCCGCTGCGGGCTGCCGCTTGAAGAGCAGGCGATGGACGTGGCCCGCCGTGTCCGCGCGCTGCCTAACATTCGCTGGGAAGGAATCTCCGTTTATCCTGGCCACATCATGGGCAACCGCAAAATTCGCGAGCAGGACATCCCGCGCGAGAACGAGCGTCTGGACCGACTCTATTCACTGCTGGACTCGGCCGGCATTCCCTACCCGCTGGTCAGCGGAGGCAACACGCCCGCCGCTTACCTGAGCCACCAGTTTCACGGCGTAACCGAGATTCGCCCCGGCACCTATGTCTTCAACGACCGCAATACCGTCGATGCCGAATCCGTTACTTATGCGGATTGCGCCGCTACCGTGCTCACCACCGTCGTCAGCACCAGCGTGGCTGGCCGCGCCATCATCGACGCGGGCAGCAAGACGCTTTCCGCCGATGCGCTGCTTTCCGGCGAGCGGAAGCATCACGGGTATATTCAGGACCACCCCGAATACATTCTCGAAGGGATCTCCGAAGAACACGGCCATATCGCGATCACCAACGGCGCGCCGATTCATCTGGGCGACAGGCTGCGGGTTGTGCCCAATCACATCTGCCCGTGCATCAATCTCCACGACCAGGTTTATCTTGTGTCCGGAGAAAAAGTAGTTGATCGCTGGAAAGTCGCCGGGCGCGGGAAGGTCGCCTGACAGATCTTAGGAACGCAGCAACCGCGACCAGAAGCCCTTCCGCGAATCCTCATCGGAAAGCGCTTCAGGCTGGGGAGGGAAGTCGTCTCCCCGAAACGCCGCTCCGGGATTAGTGACGCATAGCCGCTCGGCTGTCTCCGCACCGTACCGGTTGGCCACCAGGTCGTAGGCCTCTTTCATCTTCGGCGGTCTCGAACGCAAATCATGCGCGTCCGTGGCCAGAATATGGACTTTGTTCTGCCGCAGCAGCCTGTGCGCGAACTCCATCGCGACCTTTCCAAATCGACCTGTCAGCGATGCCGCCGTAACCTGCACTACGCAGCCTCCGGTGATCCATTCGTCGAGCCGGGTGGGAGTCTTCTGAATCGTGAGGTTCCGCTCCGGATGCGTGATGATCGGCTGAATCCCGCTTACCAGAAATTCATGGAAAACCTGCGTCATCTGCTGCGGAATCGATAAGTCCGCAAACTCAACCAGAAGGTAGTTCTTCTGGTTGATCGAGTACTTATGAGGGTTCTTCAGCGCGTCGTCGATGTTGTCGAACGACAAGTGGAAATCGCATCCCAGCCCCAGCGCGATCTTCCCATTCACCCGCGCCTCAAGCTCCGCCAGCTTGCGCCGGTTCACTTCCG
>DASTXK010000289.1:0-15180 GCA_035765555.1 Acidobacteriaceae bacterium | reverse complement strand
GCACCGGGAAAATTGTTTGAAGCAACTGGTGCAGGTCTTTCCCAATGGCCTCTTCGGCGCTCCATCCATAGAGAGTGGCGGCCCCGGAGTTCCAGAAGCGGATGATCCCATTGAGGTCGCGAACGATAATGGCTTCCGAGGCGAGTTCCATCAGTTCCGCGCGCTCTCTCAGGTCCTGTTCCATCCGCTTGCGCTCGGTAATATCGATGGTCGCGCTCACGGCGCCGCGCACATTGCCGGACTCGTCGAACAGGGGGTTCGCGCTCGCCAGCGCCTGGATGACTTTTCCGTCCTTGTTATGAATCTCGAATTCCATGCCGTCCACGCTGGCCGCAGTCACTGCGGCGCGACGCAGCGGAAGTTCGTCGCGTGAGAGCCGTCTGCCGTTCTGATAAAAGCCATGGTCCGCGTAGCTGTCCCCGTCCATCGAAAGGCTCTCGCCGTCTTGAACTCCGAACATGCGGCTCAGGGCGGCGTTTCCGGTGGTCAGGCTGCATTGCGGATCGCGGGCAACGGCGACCCCGACCGGCAGCACCGTCATGATGGATTCAAGCTCGGCGATTCGTTGCTGCAGCAGGGAATTAAGATCACGAATTTGTTCCGCGCTTTGCTGGAGCTCCTCGGTGCGGGCCAACACCCGCTGTTCCAGTTCATTGTTCAGGGTCTCCAACTCGCGGGTCTTGCGGTAGAGATCGGTGAACAGCGAGACCTTGGCTTTGAGCAATTCGGGGACCACCGGCACGGAAATGTAGTCCATTGCGCCGCGCTGGTATCCCTTGATTCGGTCGAGATCCGTAAGGTGAACGGCGGAGATGAAGATGATGGCGATCTTCTGGAAGCGGGGGTGCTGATGGATCATTTCCGCAAGCTCGAAGCCGTTCAGTTCGGGCATGCTTACGTCCATGAGGATAACGGCGATCTCGTTCTTGAGGAGAAGGTCCAGGGCCTCCCTGCCAGACGTGGCCGAAAGCAGGTTCTCGCCGAGATCCGCCAGGATGGCTTCGTAGCTGAGCAGCTTGCCGGGTTGGTCATCCACCATCAGGATGTTGATTTTTTGATTCGTACGCATCGGGGAATTAGCCTGGGCCCTTAAACTGCCTTTCCTTTCGGACTAACGGTCCTTTCGGATTATCGGTGAAGCCAAATACGAAGGGTGGAGAGCAATTGCTCGGTGTTGACCGGCTTCGCCAGATAATCTGATGCACCGGCCTGCAAAGTCTTTTCCCGGTCTCCCTTCATGGCCTTGGCTGTAAGCGCGATGATGGGCAGGCGCAGGAACACGGGGTTCTGACGAATGACTCGCGAGGTCTCATAGCCGTCCATTTCCGGCATCATGATGTCCATCAGCACGATGGAAACGTCGGGGGTGGAGTCGAGAATGGCGATGGCCTCCTTTCCGGTCTCGGCGGTGAGCACGACCATGCCGTGCCGCTCGAGCACGCTGCTGAGAGCAAAGATGTTCCGCACATCGTCATCCACGACCAGGACCTTCTTTCCCGTAAGGGCTTCATCGGAGCGGTGCAGGCGATCGAGCATCTCCTGCTTCTCCTGAGGGAGATCGGCAACAACCCGGTGCAGGAACAGCGCTGTCTCATCCAGCAGCCGTTCCGGAGACTCCACACCTTTGATGACGACGCTGCGGGCGAGCTCATGCAGGCGCGTGTCCTCCTCGGGAGAAAGCTCCTTCCCGGTGAAGACCACGATGGGAAGATCGCTGAAGATCGGCGTTTCGCGCAGCCGCTCCAGCACCTCAAAGCCGGACATGTCCGGAAGACGAAGGTCGAGGACCACGCAGTCATACGGCTGCTCGGCGATGGAGGCGAGCGCCTCGGCGCCGGTATCAATGATGGTGATGTCGATGTCGTCGCCGCCCAGCAGCGTGCGGATGCTGAGTTGCTCCGCCGGATTATCCTCCACCACAAGCAGCCGCTTGCGTCGCGGCGCGGCATATTGCTTGATGCGCGTGATGGCGGCGTCGAGACCCTCCGCGTTGGCCGGCTTGGTGAGGAAGGAAAAGGCCCCGTTCGCCATTCCGTGACTCTTGTCGCGGTCCACCGTCAGCAACTGCACGGGAATGTGTCGCGTTGCGGGGTCCTGTTTCAGGTGGTTCAGAATGGTCCAGCCCATCATGTCGGGCAGGAACAAGTCCAGCGAGACGGCTGTGGGGCGATGTTCCCGCGCCAGCGTCAGGGCCTCCGCTCCGCGGCTTGCGAGCAGCACCTTGAAGCCCTTGTCACGCGAAAGGTCGCGCAGGATGCGGGCGTAGTGGGGATCATCTTCGATGATAAGCAGGACCGCGTCTTCGGGTTCCAGGTCGTTGCGGTCGTCGGGAATCTGTGATGCCGGGTCTTCCGTAAGGGCCGCAGCCGGCAAAGCAGGTGCCGCGGCTTTGTGAGAGGTCTTGCCCCGCTCGTCTGGATCAAGCAGCGTTGCCGGGCCGCTATACACCTGCGGCAGGTAGAGCGTGAAGGTGCTGCCTTCCCCGGGAATGCTGCGCAGTTGGATTTCTCCTCCAAGCAGACTGGCGAGTTCGCGGCTGATGGCCAGTCCCAGGCCCGTGCCTCCGTACTTGCGGCTGGTCCCGGCGTCGGCCTGCTGGAAGGCCTCGAAGATGAGGCGCTGTTTGTCCTGCGGAATGCCGATGCCCGTGTCCGTCACGGCGAAAGCAAGGGCCGAGTCGGCGCGACTGAGGATGGGGTGGTCGCTGCTCCAGCCGCTGTGCGCGACTGAAACAGAAAGCCGCACTCCGCCGGTGGCCGTGAACTTAAAGGCGTTGGACAGCAGGTTTTTGAGGACCTGCTGCAGGCGCTTGGAATCGGTGACAAACGTGCGGCCAAGCCGGGGATCCGTATGCACGTCGAAATTGAGGCGCCGGTTTTCCGCTTCGTGGCGGAATGGCCGCGCAACCGCGTCCAGCACGCTGGAAATGGGAACTTCCTCGGCCTCGATGGAAACGGTGCCCGACTCGATCTTTGACAGATCGAGGATGTCGCTGATGAGGTTGAGCAGGTCGGTGCCGGCGCCGTGAATGGTTCGCGCAAATTCCACCTGCTTGGGAGTGAGGTTGTGGTCGGGGTTTTCGCTGAGTTGCTGGCCCAGCACCAAAATGCTGTTGAGCGGAGTGCGCAGCTCGTGCGACATGTTGGCCAGAAACTCGGATTTGTATTTTGAAGTGAGCGCCAGTTCTTTGGCCTTGCCCTCAATCTCGCGCCGCGCCTGCTCAATCTGCTGGTTCTTGCGCTCCACTTCAACGTTCTGTTCGGCAAGTTGCTGCGCCTTTTGCGCGAGCTGCTCGTTGGTCTGCTGTAGTTCCGTTTGCTGCGTCTGGAGTTCGGTGGCCAACTGTTGCGACTGCTTCAGCAGTGTCTCCGTACGCATGGTGGTCTCAATGCTGTTGAGCACGATGCCGATGCTTGCCGTTAGCTGTTCCAGAAAAGCCAGTTGCGAAGTGGTGAAGACGCCCAGCGAAGCGAGTTCGATGACCGCCTTGACGCCGTCCTCGAACAGCACGGGCAGGATAACGACGCTGCGCGGCACCGCTTCAAACAGGCCAGAGCGGATTGTCACCTCAGTGCTGGAAAGATCGTTGATGAGGATGCGGCGCTTCTCCGCCGCGCACTGACCCAAAAGCCCCTCGCCGATGCTTACGCGGCGCAGATGCCCATCCGGTTCGTCGCCCGCATAGGCGGAGAGTAATACCAACTCCTGACCAAGCTCGGTGTCCGTCTGGTAGATGACGGCCTGCTGGGCATTGACCAGCGGAGCGAGTTCCGAAAGCAGGGTCTTTGCCAAGGTGGAGAGATCGCGCTGGCCTTGCATCATGCCGGTGAAGCGCGCCAGGTTGGTCTTGAGCCAGTCCTGCTCGGTGTTGCGCTCCGTCGTCAGGCGGAGGTTGTTGATCATGGTATTGATGTTGTCTTTCAACTCCGAGACTTCGCCGCGCGCTTCCACCTGAATGGAGCGCGTGAGGTCGCCCTTAGTGACGGCGGTGGCGACTTCGGCAATGGCGCGCACCTGGTTGGTGAGGTTTTCCGCCAGCAGGTTCACGTTGCCGGTCAGGTCCTTCCAAGTCCCGGACGCGCCGGGCACGTTGGCCTGGCCTCCGAGACGGCCTTCCACACCCACTTCGCGGGCGACGGTCGTCACCTGGTCGGCGAAGATGGCGAGCGTGTCAGTCATGTTGTTGATGGTCTCGGCCAGCGCCGCGACTTCGCCCTTCGCGTTCACCGTGAGTTTTTGCGTCAGCGTTCCATTGGCGACAGCGGTCACGACCTTCACGATGCCGCGCACCTGTTCGGTGAGGTTAGCGGCCATCACGTTCACGTTGTCGGTGAGGTCTTTCCATGTTCCGGCGACACCGGGCACCTGCGCCTGGCCGCCCAGCTTTCCGTCAGTTCCAACTTCGCGGGCCACGCGCGTTACTTCGGCAGCAAAGGCGTTAAGCTGGTCAACCATGGTGTTGATGGTGTTCTTCAGCTCGAGAATTTCGCCCTTCACATCGACCGTGATTTTGCGGGAGAGATCGCCGCGCGCGACGGCCGTCGTTACCTCCGCGATGTTGCGCACCTGCCCGGTGAGGTTGCTGGCCATAAAGTTGACATTATCGGTGAGGTCTTTCCATGTTCCGGCAACTCCAGGCACGCTCGCCTGCCCGCCAAGCTGACCTTCGGAACCCACTTCTCGGGCGACGCGGGTCACTTCGCTGGCGAAGCCGTTCAACTGGTCCACCATGGTGTTGATGGTTTCTTTGAGCAGCAATATCTCGCCACTCACGTTGACCGTAATTTTCTTGGAGAGGTCTCCGTTGGCGATGGCGGTCGCAACTTCCGCGATATTGCGGACCTGTCCGGTGAGATTGCTGGCCATGGAATTCACGGAATCAGTCAGATCTTTCCATGTTCCGGCGACGCCGGGCACCTGCGCCTGGCCGCCCAGCCGACCTTCCGATCCCACTTCGCGGGCCACGCGCGTCACTTCTGAAGCGAAGGACCGCAACTGCTCCACCATGGTGTTCAGGGTGTCTTTCAGTTCAAGGATTTCGCCCTTCACGTCCACGGTAATTTTGCGCGACAGGTCGCCGCGCGCCACAGCGGTGGCCACTTCCGCAATGTTGCGGACCTGCGCCGTGAGGTTGCTGGCCATGAAGTTGACGTTGTCAGTGAGGTCCTTCCATGTCCCCGCGACGCCGGGAACCTGAGCCTGGCCGCCCAGCTTTCCGTCGGTGCCGACTTCGCGGGCCACGCGGGTAACTTCGCCGGCAAAGCCGTTTAGCTGGTCCACCATGGTATTGATGGTGTTTTTCAGCTCCAGAATTTCGCCTTTCACATCCACCGTGATTTTGCGTGACAGGTCTCCGCGGGCCACGGCCGTTGTGACTTCGGCAATATTGCGCACCTGACCAGTCAGGTTTCCTGCCATCGAGTTGACCGAGTCGGTAAGGTCTTTCCACGTGCCTGCCACGCCGGGAACGTTGGCCTGACCGCCCAGCTTGCCTTCGTACCCCACCTCGCGCGCCACGCGCGTCACTTCGCCGGCGAAGCGGTTCAACTGGTCCACCATGGTGTTGAGCGTTTCCTTAAGCTGGAGGATCTCTCCGCGCACGTCCACCGTGATTTTGCGCGAGAGGTCTCCGCCGGCAATGGCTGTGGCGACCTCGGCAATGTTGCGGACCTGGTCGGTCAGATTGCCGGCCATGAAGTTCACGTTGTCGGTAAGGTCTTTCCACGTTCCGCCCACACCGGGCACCTGGGCCTGGCCGCCCAACTTGCCTTCGGTTCCCACCTCGCGGGCCACGCGGGTTACTTCTCCGGCGAAGCCATTGAGCTGGTCCACCATGGTGTTGATTGTGTCCTTCAGCTCCAGAATTTCTCCCTTCACATCGACCGTAATCTTCCGCGAAAGGTCGCCGCGCGCGACGGCGGTCGTAACTTCGGCGATGTTGCGCACCTGCGAGGTCAGGTTTCCGGCCATGGCGTTGACCGAGTCGGTGAGGTCCTTCCAGGTTCCGGCGACGCCCGGCACCACGGCTTGGCCGCCCAGCTTGCCGTCTGTCCCTACCTCGCGTGCCACGCGCGTTACTTCCGAGGCGAAGGAGCGCAACTGATCGACCATGGTGTTGATGGCTTCCTTCAGTTGCAGGATCTCGCCGCACACGTCCACCGTGATTTTGCGGGAAAGATCGCCGCTGGCCACGGCGGTGGCCACTTCGGCAATGTTGCGGACTTGCGCCGTCAGATTACCGGCCATGGAGTTTACTGAATCGGTCAGATCCTTCCATGTTCCGGCTACGCCCGGCACTTTGGCCTGGCCTCCCAGCTTGCCTTCGGACCCGACTTCGCGGGCCACGCGCGTGACCTCCGAGGTGAAGACGCCAAGCTGCTGGATCATGGTGTTAACGATCTTCGCCGAGCGCAGGAACTCTCCTTCGAGCGGACGGCCATCCACATCGAGCCGTACTGTTTCTGTCAGATTTCCGTCGGCTACGGCGGCGATGGCGCGCGTTACCTCGGTGGTTGGCCGCAGCAGGTCGTCCACCAGCGTGTTGACGAAAACTTCCATCTCGCCCCACGCGCCCTTCGCCTGCTCGAAGCGCGCCCTCTCGCGGGTCCGTCCCGCCTTGCCAACCGCCTGCCCGACCCGCTGCAACTCCCGCGCCATTTTCTGGTTGGACCGGACGATTTCATTGAAGGAGTCTGCGATTTTGCCGGTGACGCCGGTCCACGAGCCGGGCAACCGCACGGAGAAATCGCCGTCGCGCATGGCCTGTAACCGCTCCAGAATGAGGGCCAGTTCCGCCGGGTCCGAGTGTTTCAGTGGTGTGGAGCTTCCGTTGTTGGAAACCTTTTCTTTTACAGGCAGGGTTTCGGACTTCTTCATTTACTTCTCCCGGGGATTAGCCAGTCCTAAGCGAGAACCACAGAATAAGGCAAAAAATTCATGCAGGGAACCATTGCCACGAAGTTTTATGCACACTTTTTTGAATTGGATGCGGGCTTCCACGGATTGGTTGTTCACCATAGCTGGCATCGCGCGCTGCGCTTCCGGCGGCTTGATTTTCACAAGAATGAACTACCCGATGGTAATTTCTTTTTGCCCCTTGCTCTAGTTTTTCGAGACACTCAGGCGAATAAGCAGTATTATCTTTTTTGTAACCTGACATCCAAGGATTTGGATTTTCGTAATGCGGGCGCTGGCGGGTTTGTTATGTACCAATTTCCTCGCGGTCGCCGTGCCTGCGCCATTCGAGTGATTCTGGCCACAGTCCATGGGTTCCCGGGCCGGAATTAAAAACACCATATTGCAGAAGTTGGTCCCTAAGGCAGCGATGATTGATTTGAATCCGCAGCCGGAGATGAATGCTTACGAATTCATCCTGGAGAACATTGACAGCGTTCCGCAACTGGAAGCCCTTGTGCTGCTGTGGAACAGCCGGCCCGTCGCCTGGAGTTGCGAGGAGCTTGCATCCCGTCTGTATCTCCCTGCGGAAAAAGTGGCGGGCCTGCTTCAGGGGCTCGTCCGGCTGCGATTGGTTGCCAGGTTGGATGGCCCTCCTCAGAAGTACGCTTATTTCCCGCTCTCGGATGAACAGAACGAAATGATGCGTGTGGTGGACTCGGCCTATCGCCGCGACCTGGTCAGAATTTCGACCATGATACACTCGAAGGCTTCCCCCGCTGTGCGTGAATTTGCGCGCGCATTTCGTTTCAAAAAGGAACGGGATTGATGGCGGCTGCACTTTATATTGCCACCTGCCTTACCACTCTCTTGTGCGCCATTTTGCTGCTGAGGGCGTATGCGCGCGTGCGAAGAAGCCTGCTCCTGTGGAGCGGGCTGTGTTTCGTTGGCCTGACGGTTTCCAATTTTCTGGTCTTCGCGGACATCGTGGTGTTCAGGCGCGATCTTTATACCTACCGGCTGGTTTCAGCCGTCATCGCCATGGCCCTGCTGCTCTATGGACTGATCTGGGAGAGCCAATGAACCCGATTACGCATCCGCTGGCGGACATTTTCCTGTTGGGTATTGTGACCGCGAGTTATCTGCTCGCAGGACTTTTCTTCCTGCGGTTCTGGTGGTCCACGCGGGATTTTCTATTTCTCGCCTTCGCTGTCTTTTTTGGAATTCAGGGAGGCAGCAGCGCCTTCATCGTGAGTCTTTCCCACCCGAATGAGGGGAGCCTCTGGATTGGGCTGGTGCGCCTGCTGTCGATTCTGGCCGTGCTCGCGGCCATTCTCTGGAAGAACGTGGGGAAACGGCAAGCCCCGGCCTCCCAGAAGCGAAACAGCTATCAATAAAAATGTAACAGCGGGAAAATCACGGATCGAATCAGACGCCCCGCCGCCCTCAGCGATGATAAGCGGAGGGCTTGGCGGCGCTGATCCTGACGCCCATGGCATTCAGATGGCTGCGCGCCTGCATGGCCTCCGGAGCGCGGGGATAACGCTGGATCAGCGCGCGGAAGTCGTGAATGGCGTCGGCTTTGCGGTTGTTGCGAAGCTCGGCTTCTCCCTTGCGAAGCTGCGCGGCGGGGGCCTTCTGGCTACCGGGAAACTGATCGAGAACCTGACCGTAGTCCTTGATGGCTTCAGAGAAATCACCTTTGCGAAATGCGATTTCCCCAAGATAGTACTGCGCATTGGGGGCGAGTTCATCCGTGGGGTAGTTCTGGAGCAATTCGCTAAACTCGCTGGAGGCGAGGTCGTAACGCGCCCCATTGAAATCCCTGAGTGCGCTCTGGTAGATGTCACTGGCGGGCGCGGCCTGCGGCTGTTGCGCGGCGGGCGCGGCGGCCTGGCCGGACTGTCCAGGTTGCGCTCCGGGCTGGCCGTTGTCGCCGGGCTGACCCGGCTGACCGGGTTGCGCGGGCTGGCCACCCGCCGGCTGGGCCTGAATATTCTGAAGCTGCGACTGGATGTCCTGAAGGGTTTTGCCGAGTTGCGTGACCCGGGTCTTCAACTCGTCGACTGAGTCGTTGAGGCTCTGAATCTGGCCCGAAATCTGGTTGTTCTGGGTCTGGCCTTCATTTGAGACCTGCTGCTGAAGCGCCGTCATCGATTGTGTAAGCCGGTTGATGTTGTCGGCGGACTGCTCGACGAGATGCTGGAGAACGGCCATGCGCGAGTCGTTGGTGTCCTGCAGATGCTGCACCATGTCCTGAAGCTGCGCGACCTGGGTCTGAAGCTGAATGATCTCTTTTGAGACGGCGTGCGCGCGGGGCGTGGGCACAATGAGGACGAGGGCGGCGACAACGGCCAGCGAGATGAGGGTCTTTTTCGGTGTCGTGTGCAGAAGGCTGTTCATACGATTGCTCCTAGAACAGGGTAAAGGGGAATGGGGAAAGGGTAAAGACTAAGGACGAAGCGGAAGGGGAAAAGGGTAAAGGCTTTATTTGCCTTTACCCTTGGCCCTTTAACCTGCGCTGTGCGTCACGTGCCGCACGCAGCGCGTTTTTACTTGTCGAGCGTGAAGTCCGCGCGACGGTTTTGCTGCCAGCAGGACTCATTGTGCTCCGTGCAGAACTGCTTTTCCTTGCCGTAGCTGACAGTGCGCAGCCGGTTGGGGCTGACTCCGTCGGCCACCAGCGCCTGCTTGGCGGCGTTGGCGCGGTTTTCGCCGAGCGCCAGGTTGTACTCGGTCGAGCCACGCTCGTCGCAGTATCCGCCAATCACCACCTTCAGTTCAGGATGCTGATTGAGGTAGGCGGCGTCCTGCTGGATGACAGACTGCGCATCGGGACGGATGCTGTAGCTGTCGTAGTCGTAGAAAACGTCCTTCACGTTCTGGCGGAAGACGTTTTCGTCAATGTTGGTTTCCGTGGGAGCGGTGGGCGCGGCGGCCGCGTTGACGGTCACGCGGGCGGTAGCGGTGGCGGAACCTCCGTCGCCGGTGGCGGTCAGCGTGTAGGTGGTGGACTCGGTGGGGTTCACGTTGCGCGTTCCCGAAGTGGGCACCGGGCCGATGCCTTCAATCTCGGCGGAGTTGGCGTCGGTGGTGTGCCAGGTGAGCACAGCGCTCTGTCCGGCGTTGATGGTGTCCGGCTGGGCGGTGATGTTCGCGGTCGGAGCAGCGGCGGCGGGCGGCGGTGGAGGCGGCGGCGGGGGAGCGACTTTCTTCTTGTGGCAGCCGGCGATGGCCAGCATGGCGGCGAGCCCGGCTACGAGAACTACGGCGCGCCGGTTGGCATGGTTCTTGCGAATGCGGACGGTTGTGAACACTGATCTTCTCCTGCGAATTATGTTAGTGGCCACTGACGGGCCATGCGTGTCGGTTGAATATCGACAGCCGGGAACGGCTCCCGTCTGCCGCGGACCTAAAACAAAACTTGTCCACGCTATTTCCAACTCCAGTTGGGCATGGTGTTGGAACCCTGATGCGTAAGCTGCTGCTGGTCTGTTCCATCGGCAAGCATTGACCAAATCTGATCATCGCGCTGGAAAACAATGTGACGATTGTCAGCCGCCCATGAGGGGAAGTCGTTCGCCCCCTGCTCATGCGTGAGCTGGATCCAGTGCTTGCTGGCAATGTCCATGATGTAAATGTCCTGACCGCCGGGCGCTCCGGGACCGTACTTGCGGTTCCACGCAAAGGTAAGGAACTGTCCATTGGGCGACCAGGAGGGCGAAGTCGCGTACCCGCCATCGGTCAACCGCTGCACGTTGGAGCCGTCGGCGTTCATGGTGTAAATCTGCGGCAGGCCGGTGCGTCCGCTGACCCAGGCGATTTGGGAATTGGTCTTCGGGTTCCAGGTAGGCGAGGAGTCGGGACCGCGGAAAGCAGTGATGCGATGCAGGTCCCCACCATCGGGGCCCGTGGTGTAAATTTCGTTGTCGCCGGTGCGGCTCGAGGAGAATGCGACTTTGCTTCCGTCGCTGGACCAGGCAGGCGAAATGGATGTTCCGCCGGGCGAGACGAAGCGCACAGGGCGGTTGAGCGTGAGCGACCACATGCGGATGACCCAGCCCCTGTGATTCTCGAGCGAAGAGAACGCAATGCGGGAATTGTCCGGTGAGACGCGCGGCGAAAGCGAGATGGTGCCGAGGTGAGTGATCTGGTGGGCGTTGTAGCCGTCGTAATCCATCACCCAGATTTCCTTATGGCCGCTGCGGTTGGAAACGTAATATATGTGGGTCTCGCAGATGCCGTTGATGCCGCCGCCAAGCCGCTCAATGATTTCGTCGGCGAAGCGGTGGGCGATCCAGCGGGTGTTTTCAATTCCGGCGATATCGGAGTATTGCTTGCCGAGAATCTGAGGGGTCTGCGGGTTCTTCGCGTCGAACAGATATCCCTGCACGGTCACGCGGCCGCCATCGACGGCGATGTTGCCGAAGGCGACCATGGCGGCGTTTGAAGGCGCGGCGGCCCACTGGTCCAGGTGAATTTCCGCAGGTGTGCCGGGGGTCTCCGGCGGAATCATGCTCGACGAAACCACATCAAAAATCCCGGCGTTCTTCAGGTCGTTGTAAAGCACCTGGTCGAAAATGGACTGGAACGAGAGCGTCTGCGGATTATTGTTCAGCGGTTTGAAGCGCGCGGAGGCGATGCGGATGCGCTGGACTCCGAGATTGGTCCCGGTGCGGACCCAGTCCTGCGCGTGCAGCGCGGGAGCAACAAAAATGGCGACGAGGATGGCGATAAATATGGGGAGAAATTTCTTTCCGTTCATCGGGCCTCTGCTGGGGGTTGCGTGGTGGCGGATTGGACGGTGGGTGGCATGGCCGGAATTTGCCTCGTGTTAGACGTGAAAAAAGCCAATAGGAAAGCCTTTTCGCTTAATGCTGGGTCAATTTATATGTAAAAGTGTACTCCACCGATACGCTGGATTTGGAGTAACCAGAAGGGAGCGGGCTGAAGTTTTCCACTCTCTGAACTGCGCGCAGCCCCGAATTGTCGAGCGTGGGCGAGCCGCTGCTCTGTTCGACTTTGATGTTGCTGGGAGTGCCGTCGCGCGAGATGGAGAACGTGACCCGTACCTGGGCGCCGTAGGGCGTACGCGGATCAACCTCCTGCGTGTACCATGCCTGGCTGACCTTGCGCTGAATCAGACTCACGTACCACGGATAATTGAATCCGTTGCTGCCGCCGGTCACGCTCACAGGCTGCTGAGGACCATTCTGAGTGGGCGCGACGGAGCGGGGCATTTCCGTTGCGGGCGCTTCGCCATATTGCGCGGTGTACTTCCGGGTGGTCGGCTGCGCGTGCTTGGGCGCCGGACGCTCCTCGTGCGCCTCCTTTTGTGGAGGCGCGGGCTTTTGCTTCTCCACGTGCTTTTTGGGAGGCGTCGGCATTTTGCGCTCGGCGATGGGGATGGCGTCGGGCGGAGGCACGGACGCGATGCTGGGAAGCGGCGGCGCGGGCGCGGGCGACGGAGTTTCCGTGGCCAGCACATTCGGAGTGGGCGGCGTGTCCTGCGGCAGCGGCAGCGCGGGAGCAGAACTGACCAGCGTGGCCTGAATCGCTCCCGGGGCCTGCTGGTTGCCCCATTCATTGTGGTGCATGAAATGAGTGGCGAAAGTGGCGAGCACTGCCGCGGCAATGAAGCCGGCATGGAGCAGCAGCGAGCCGGGAATCTTCGGCTTGCCGAGGGTCGCCGGATCGAGATCAAGCGCCGGCTCGTGTTGTATCGCGCGTCCCTGCATCCAGGGCTTATCTCTCCTATTTATGAGACGCAGCGCCCTTGGGAATGGGCTGAGTGACGATGCTGATGTGGGTGATGCCGGCCTGCTTCACGGCATCCATAACGGAGGCGAACGCGCCGAAGGGAACCTTCTCATCAGCTTCGACATAGATGATCTGCTGCGATGGATCGATGCCGGGTTTCGCGAGCAGCGAGGGCAAATCTGAGAGATTCACAGGCTTGTCTTCGAGGAATACTTCCTGGTCCTTATTAATCGTCACGACCATGCGTTGCTGCGTGATCTCGCGCACAGTCTTGGTTTTCGGCACGTTGACTTCAATGCCGGACTGGAGCACGGGCGCGGTAATCATGAAGATGACGAGGAGCACGAGCACGACATCGACCAGCGGAGTAATGTTGATCTCCGACAGCGAGGTGCGGGTGGCCCCGTTGCTAGCCGTGAAGGCCACGGGCGGCCTCCCTTTCGATTGGGTCTTCCTTGGGCTTGAGCGTGACCTCTTCGAGGCTGTTGAGCAGCTCGCGGGCAAAGTCGTCCATGCGGGCGCCGAAGTCGCGGGCGCGCGCGGCGAAGCTGTTGTAAGCCACGACGGCGGGCACGGCGACGAGGAGTCCGGCGGCAGTGGTGATGAGGGCCTCGGAAACGCCCGGGGCTACTGCGCGCAAGGTGGCTGTCCCAGAGGTGCCGAGTCCATGGAAGGCGTCCACAATGCCCATGACGGTGCCGAAGAGTCCGATGAAGGTCGCCGTCGAGCCAATGGTGGCGAGCGAGGTGAGGCGCTTTTCCATTGCCGTCAGCGATTCGCTGGAGGCGGTCTGCGCGGCACGCTCTAGCGCGGTGATGTTGGTGGGAGGGCCGTAGCCTCCGGTCTGGCGGCGGTAGGTTTCGTACACCTCGTCGAAGACGGCCACCAGCGGGCTCGGCCTGAACTGGTCGCTCACGGTGGCAATTTCCTGCAGGCGCTGCGCCTTGCGGAAGGCGCGCAAGAAGCGGTGGCTTTGCGCGGCGGCGCGGCGGAAGCTGCCCCACTTGCCGAGGATGACGGCCCACGACCAGACGCTGCAAACGAACAGAATGGCCAGGACAATAAGGGCGATGGGTCCGCTGTTGCGGAGCATCTCCATGATGGCGCTGCCTTGGGCAGGTTCGGGCAGCGGCGCGCCGGTGTCCGCCTGAAGGAGAAGAAGGGCGAAGAGGAGGTGTGTCATTAGTACTCTCGTCTTACGGTATCAGAGTCAGGGCGCGGGGAAAACCGCACCTGGCACCCATGTTCAGCGTACAAGGTTTCGTTGCGGCGGAGGTTGCGTGGTTTGGTTCCGAATTGTTGATTCCGGGTTACTTTTCCCGCCGGGCTGGTTGGTAAGATGCGTGGCGGCGGCTATCGTTAAATGGGGCGAAGGCGCGCGCCCAAATTCCTGTAGCGGCTTCAGGATTGTGAGATGGGTGTGAGTCCGGCAGTATCCGAAGAAAGGGCGGCTGAAGCATCAACCGGTCCAACGCGGCATTCGCCTGTTTTTCTGGTTGTATTCGCGGTGTTCCTGATCACGACGATGATCTGCGTGGCGGGGACGGTGATCGGGGTCGCGGCGGCGCATCCTTCGCATCACGATACGCAATGGTTCTGGGCCAGTGGTCATTTGCTGGTACATGGGAAGAACCCGTATGACCGCGCGGCGGTTCGCCAGATCGAGAAATCTCTCGGTCTTCCGATGCATGGCAGCTACGTTCCAATTACACTAAACCCTCCGTACACGCTTTTCCTGATGGTGCCGATCGGTTTCTTAGGGCCGCGCGTGGGCACGGTTGTGTGGTCTCTTCTGCTGGTGGGGTGTCTGCTTCTCGCTGTGCATTTGGTCCGCGGAATGCTGGATGCTCCCTATGAGCGTGCTTTGCTCTGGCTGGCCTGGTGCTTCGCGCCCGCTGTTTGCTGTGTTGGCGTAGGGCAAACTGGACTGATTGTCCTTGTGGGACTGGTATTGTTTTTGCGCTTTCATGAGAGCGCACCATTTTGGGCCGGTGCGGGGCTTTCGCTTTGCGCCATCAAACCTCACTTGCTGCTGCCGTTCGGTGTGGTTCTGCTTGCGTGGATAGTGGCGCGAAGGCGCTGGCCCGTGCTGGCCGGCGCGGCTGTTTTTATGGTCTTCGAGGGGCTATTCGCGATGCTGTTTGACCACGCGATCTGGTCCCATTACCGTGCAATGATGCGCACAGAAGGCTTTGAGGGCTACTTTATTCCTACACTCGGGGTGGCCCTGCGTTTTGCTATCAACCGCGCAGCCATGTGGATTGAATTTATTCCGGCGGCATTGGGATGCGCCTGGGGGCTATGGTATTTTGCCCGGAACCGGAACCAATGGGACTGGCGGACACATGGATCGCTGCTCACGCTGGTTTCATTGGTGGCAGCCCCTTATTCATGGTTTACCGACCAGGTGATTGCGCTGCCGGCGATTTTGTTCTTACTACTAGGCGGGCAAGAGCTCCGGAGAGGAAGCCTGACCCTGCTGCTGGCGGTGATGAGCGCGGGTGCGGTAGAAATGATGATCGCCCC
>DASTXK010000288.1:0-9636 GCA_035765555.1 Acidobacteriaceae bacterium | reverse complement strand
AACGGAGACTACGGCCTTGCGGTCGATCCCGCGGGCAAATATCTGTTTGTGGCGGAAACCGGCGTTAACGCGGTGCGCGTGCTTTCCATCGCAGCTAACGGCGCGCTGACCAAGGTCTCCGGATCGCCCTTCCAAACGGGGCTGGGGCCAAAGGCCGTGCTGGTCGATTCCACCGGCGCGTATGTCTATGTGGCGAACGCGACCGACGGCACCATTTCCGCCTTTTCCCTCGCCGCCGCAACCGGGGCACTGACCGCGATCAGCGGCTCTCCGTTTCGAACCGGCGTTGCGCCGTCCGACCTAGCGGAGGACACTTCGAATACTTATCTTGGCGTGGCCAATCAGGGCGGCAATCCCGACTTTCAGGTGTTCACCATCGGCGGCGCAACCAGCGCCACTCCCGGCGGCCTGACCAGCTTTGCCAAAACCACAGGCTCGAATCCTTCAGGGACGCTGGCCGTCGTCGCGACGGATTGAGGCTACTGCGAGGCGCGCCGGGCGGCCTCGCGCCCCATGCGGACCATGTCCGGCAGACCCACTCCATAATAGGCGTTGCCCGCAAGATGCAGCCCCGGATACTGCTTCACCAGCGCCTCCAGCCGCACCATCCGCGCCAGATGCCCCACCGCATACTGCGGCAGCGAGGCGGGCCATCGACGCACCACCGCAATCTGCGGAGGCGGCAGCGGCCCCAGCGCTTCTGAGAGCCGCCGCAGCGCAAGCTCCGATAAAGCCCGGTCGTCCTGCCCAAGCAGATTTTCGGCCGCCGCTCCGCCGAAAAATGCCCGCAGAAGCACGCCGCCGTCGGGCGCGCGGTGCTGAAATTTCTGGTCCATGAAGGTGCAGGCCAGCAGTTGCGGCTCTGTTGCGTCCGGCGCTTGCGGCACCAGATATCCGAAGCCTTGCGGAATGTCCATGCTTCGCGCCTGCTCCGGCGCGAATGCCAGTGCGACCACAATCGCCGACGAAAACTCCACCGCCAGCAATTCAGGAAATTCCTCGTCGGTCCAGCGCAGCAGGCTCCGCGTCACATACGCCGGAGTCGCCACAATCACGGAATCGAAATGTTCCTCCGCATCCACCGTCCGCACGCGCCAGCCGTGCTCGGTGCGCCGCAGCCCGATGATCTGGTCTGAAAGCCGGACAGCCTCACGTGGCAGCGTCGCCGCCATGCGCTCGATGAGCGTGCCCAGCCCGGAACGCAACGTGGTGAAGACCGCCTGCCCTCTCTTCCGCTTCCGCGATTGCAGCGCCGCGACCAGGCTGCCGTGTTCGCGCTCCATGCGCACAAACGCGGGCATGACGGCGCGAACGCTCAGCCGCTCGATGTCGCCGCCGAAAATCCCCGACAGCAGCGGAGCGGCCACCGTGCGCACCACTTCCTCGCCAAAGTGCCTGCCGACGAAGGCCGCCACCGATTCGTCTTCGTTTTCCTTGAGCGCCGACTGCTTCAATTCCTCAGCCCGCTCCGGTTCGCGCCGGTATGCCGCCCGCGCCTCCGCGCTGAACAGCGGCGACTGCTCAATGGCCTCGAGGTCCGCAGGAACCATCATGGTCATGCCGTCCGGCATGGGAACCAGACCGCCCTCGCGTTGCAAATACGTCCGCCGCTGCGCGTCATTCGAGGGAATCAATTCCGATTCAAGCGCAAGCTCCACAGCCAGCTCGCGCGCCCACGGCTTTTCTGAAATCCATGAGTCGGGCCCGCACTCGATCACGAATCCATTGGCGCGGACCGTTTCCACAATGCCGCCCAGCCGCGCCGACACTTCAAACAGCGCGAACTCGACGCGCCCGCTTCGCGCAAGCTCATACGCGGCGGAAAGCCCGCTCATTCCACCGCCGAGGATCGCAACCCGCTTCATTGCCCGCGCAGCCGCGCCAGTCCCTTCCGCGCAAGGTCGGCGAGCGCCGCGGTCAGCAGCGGCGAATCGTTCAGCGACTCCGGACGCAAAAGTTCCATGCCCAAACCCGCCGCGAACTGACGAAACCCAATGTCGATGTCGTAGAGGATTTCCACGTGGTCGCAGAGGAACCCTATCGGCTGCACCATGACGCTTCGCATCCCACGCTGATGCAGGCAACTTAACGTTTCTTCCACTGTTGGCCCGATCCACGGTCCGCCGGAAACGCCCTGGCTCTGGAACGCGAAGAACCGCTCTCTCTCTGGGATTCCAACTCGTTCGGCGACCATTGCCGCCGTCCGCCGCGCCTCGTCGGCGTAAGGGTCCGCCGCGCCGCTGGCGTCGCTCTCAAGCGTGCGGCAGGGAACGCTGTGCGCCGTGAAGATCACCGGAGTTCCGGCAGTCCAGACCGCGCGCAGCCGCTCGGCAAAGGCATCGGCCAGCAGCGGATGTTCGGCCCACGTCTCGGTGAAGTCCACTCGCATCTCACCCGATTCAGCAAAAACCGCCCGACGGTACAAGCCCACGCTGGTCCGCGAATTCTGCGGAGCGAGGCAGATAGCCGCGAACCGGCCTACTCCGGCGGCGCGCATTTCTCGAATTGCATCCGCAATGTAGGGCTTCCAGTTCCGCATGCCCACATAGACCGGCACGCCCAGCGCTTCTGACAAGAGCCGCGCCTGCTCCCGCGTGAGGCGCGTCAGCGGGCTGGGGCCAATCAGCGAATAGCGATGTCGGATTTCCTCCACAACCGATTCCGGCAGCGCGCGACCACCCGTCACCTTGCTGAGGTATTCGGGAATCTCGTCCAGCGTGTCCGGCGTGCCGTGTGCCAGCAGCAGAATGGCCTCGTTGCTCAACGCCGCTCCTCCGCGCCGTATTCGCGCACAAACTTCACCGCGGCCTGCACGTTCTCCACCGGGGTATCCGGAACAATGCCATGGCCCAGATTAAAAATGTGCCCCGGCCGCCCTGCCGCCTGGTCCAAAATGCCGCGCACGCGCCGCCGGATCAACTCCGGTTCGGCGAAGAGCGTGATGGGGTCGAGGTTTCCCTGTACCGCGCAAGCGTAATCCAGCTCGCGCCAGGCCTTGCCCAGCGGGACCCGCCAGTCCAGCCCCAGCACGTCCGCCCCGGTCTCGCGCATCGCGGGAAGCAGGCTGGCCGTGTCCACTCCGAAATAAATTACCGGGGTCCCGAACGACTGCACCTCGCGCACCAGCAATTTTGTCACGGGCAGCACAAATTCGCGGTAGTCCTCGACGCTCAGCGCACCGGCCCAGCTATCGAATATCTGGATCACGTCCGCGCCCGCTTCCACCTGCTGGTGCGCGAACTCGCGCAGCACCGCCGCCAGCTTTTCCAATAGCACGCGCCATGCTTCCGGCTGGCGATACATCAGCGTTTTGGTGTGAATATAGCTTCGCGAGCCGCCGCCCTCGACCATGTAGCTGGCCAGCGTAAACGGCGCTCCGCAAAAGCCGATCACGCCCAGCCGGTCGCGAAAGTGCGCCGCCACTCGCCCGATGGCTTTGGCCACATAGCTCAAGTCTCCGGCGCGGTCCGTGCGCAGCCGCGCGATTGCTTCAGGCGTCCGCACGGGCGTGTGAATCACCGGGCCTTCTCCGGCCTGGAAGTCAAAATCCAGCCCCATGCTTTCGAGCGGCAGCAGCAGGTCAGCAAAGATGATGGCGGCGTCCACGTCCAGCTTTTCCGCCGCCGTGATCGTGACTTCGGCGGCCAGCGCGGGCTGCTTGCAAATTTCCAGCAGAGAATGATGCTTCCGCACCGCCTGATACTCCGCCATGTATCGCCCGGCCTGCCGCAGGAACCAGACCGGAGTCCGGTCCACGGGCTGCCGAAGGCACGCGCGCACCAGTCGCGTGGCTCCGGTCATGGCAATCTCATTTTCCGCTTGAGTCATGGGTCAAAGATGAGGGTAGCATTTTCAACGGCGGTCGCTCTTGTCCCGCCATTTGTCTGAAAGCGACTTAAAAGTTCAGGGTTGTGTGCAGATAAATGAGCCGGTTGGCCTGCGCGCTTGCAAACTGGTTCACAGACATGTTGGTCGACTGGCCAAAAATCGGTGATCCCAGGACCCCCAGAGGCGGGCCTCCGTTGACGTTATTCAACAGGTTCTGCGCCTGCAGGCCCACGTTCCATGCAAAACGCCGCGGCGTCTCCTGACCGGCGGCGGCTCCGCTGGTTTTGGGTCCAAAGTAAAACACCCGCGACAGAGCCATGTTGAGCATGATGAACGACGGCCCGGTGCCATAGTTCACCGGAATGGTCTTCTGTCCAGGCATGGGGTCGGCGTCGAAGTTTCCCCAGCGCGTGCGATACACGCTGGGACGGGTCAGGTCTGTCGCGAAGGCGGGCCGGTCATTGAACTGCGAATCGCCGTTCAGGTCCTGCCCAACCGTGATGTTGAATGGCCCGCTCGATTCGATGATGAAAAACGGATTGGCCTCCAGCCGCAGCGGCAAATGCAGCAGCCCGCCAATGTAGGCGCGCGTGCGAATATCATTGGACGCGCGGCCATAGTCGGCACCCAGATCATATTGGTCAGACGGAAACTCGGCCGCGCTATCGGTATTGGTCTCGCGCTTGCCGATCGTCAAATAGCCATACAGGATTGCAGGCTGGGTGTCATAACGCACCGTCATGTAAAGCTGCCTGCGCCGCGACGCGCCTTCTGACTCGTATTCGTAAATGTTTTGCAGAGTGCCGAGAGGCCGCGTTCCGCTTGCCGGGTCGCTCGGGTCATACGTTCCCGGCAGAGGCGCGTTGATGTTGCGCGTCAGCAACAGGTCGATGCCGCGATAGTAGGTGTAGTCCGCATGAATAAAGAGCGCTTTCGTGAACTGCCTTTCCAGGCCAACACTGGCCTGGAAGAGCGACGGCGCGTGAAGCCGCGGAGCGATGCGATAGACCGTGGGCAGCGTGGCGGCCCCAAGTTCATCCGGCGCGGGCAGATCGGGATAAAAATCCGGATCATGCACCACATACTGCTGCTCAAGCACTCCGTTCTGTCGCGCGGCATTCAGGACAAGGTCGGGTGTGAAGCGCTGGTAGAACATCCCCACGCCCGCGCGGAACACCACCACCGGCTTGGGGCGGTTCTTTCCTCCAATCGACCAGCCATAGCTCACGCGAGGAGCAAAATCCGCGTGGTCGTGAATGCCGGACTGCGTCTCATACCGGAGGCCCGGAGTCAGCGTCATGTTCGGATTCAGCTTCCACTGGTCTTCAATATAAAGTCCCAGGTCGGCGACGTTAACCGACGCCTTTGGAGTGCCCGCCGTAATGGCGAACTGGCTCGGCTCGCCGCTCTCATACGCCTGAATGGATGAGAAAACAAACACGCCGTTGTAACCGCCAGTTGAGGAATTGGTGTCCAGCACATCACGAATGCGCCCGCCAAACTGCAACAGATGGTTCCCCCGCAGGAGCGAAACATGGTCCTGAAGCTCGAACTGCTTCTGCACATCGCGCGTCGCGCCCAGGTTATTTCCTCCGCCGTTGAAGGCCCCCTGCACCAGCACGCTTGCCGCCGTGCTGCGCGGCGTGGAAACATCGCTCAGGTGAATGAACTGGAAGCGCGTCTCATTCACCAACTTTTCGCTATAGGTCTGCGTGTCGGTAATGCGCAGCGTCTGCTCCAGATGGCGCGTGTCCACAGCCTGCGTGGGCAGCGAAAGCTGGCTCCGCAGCAAGTCCTGCTGCGTGTCGTGATCAACGTCATACCGAAAGCTGAGGGAGTGGACCTTCCCGGCCTGAAAATCGACCCGCGGCGTGAACTCGGTGCCGACTTGCGGGCTGCTGATCGCCCTGGTGTAGACCGGCTCCGTGGACGAGGTAATGGCATGGATGAGCGACTGCGTGCCCATGTTCTGCTGCACGCCGGAGAGAGACCATGAGCTGGTTTTGGTCAGCGGCCCGCTGATATCGCCCTGCGAATAAAACGCCGAATAGGGCGGCTGGACGGCGACATACGGGTTCCGAGAATTCAGCGGAGAGTACTCGCCCGCCATTTCCAGCGTGCCGTGCAGCTTGTCTCCACCCGGCTTGGTGATGATCTCGATCCGGTCAACTCCCGGCGTATCGTATTCGGCGGAGTAGGGGTCCTGGTTCATCCGGATTTCCTGGATCGATTCCTTGGGAGGCAAATGGCTCGCCGTGAATCCGTCCACATAAAACTGGGGATTGATGTCCGACCCGGCCATCACGATGAGCTGATGCTTCAGGTCTCGCGGGTCTCCCGGCAGGGCGTCCAGGTCGGAGCCGCGAAGCACCACCGCGCCTAGGTTCCGGTCCGGGCTGGAATCCAGCCCTTGCGCCGAAACGGAAATCCGCTGGCGGTCCACTTCAATCTTCAGCCGCACGGAGAGATTCAACTCCTGCCCGGCTTTCACCATTACGTCCCGCCGCGTCTCCTCAAATCCGCTCGCTTCGACCGTGAGCGAATAGCTGCCCGCAGGGACGGAGGTAAACCGGAACTCGCCATAGTCGGTGGAGTCCACCGTCCTCGCGGGCTGTAATCCGGAGGACAATGTGACCTGAGCATGGGGAATAAGCGCGCCGGATGGGTCCGTGACCTGCCCCCGAATCGCTCCCGCGCCCTGTTGGGCGAACGCCAGCCTTCCCACGGACCAACAGGCCAGCGTGAGAACACAAAAAAGAGCGTACCGGCAAGCGGAGCGAATAAAGTGATGCATAATTGCAGGGCAGATCTGGAAAAGGAAAGGACTTACAACGGCTTCTGACCGCCATTCCTGCGGAAGCCCACAAGCACGCCCCGAGATTTTGCGGCGCGTTTATCTACATGGACGTTTCCGATTAACCCTCTACAATAACCAAAAACCAAGAACTCGCATAGCTATTTTATGACCCGAATCTGCGAAACAACCTCAGGCATCCTACCAAAGAGTGAAACGAAACTTTTATTGGATATGGTTTGTTGGCGCCGCGGCATGGTTTTTTGATGCCGCGCTCAGTCTCCATTACCACGCGGTCTGGACCGGCGTGCTGGAAGCACTGGTGTCCGCTGCCTTTCTGGCCATCGGAATGTACCTCAAAAAACACGATTTCGCCAACTACCGGCGCAAGTGACAAGATGGAAAAGAACACAGGAGGAACCTTGCAGGAGCGCAGGCTGGGAAAAGATCTGGAAGTCTCGGCGATTGGCCTGGGGTGCATGGGCCTGAGCTTTGGGCTCGGTCCGGCGGCTGAGAAGCGGGACGCCATTGCGCTGATTCGGGCGGCTGTGGAGCGGGGCGTCACGTTCTTTGACACGGCGGAAGCCTACGGGCCATTCGCAAACGAGGCGTTGGTGGGCGAGGCGCTCGGGCCTTTTCGCGACCAGGTAGTGGTCGCAACCAAGTTCGGCTTTAAGAATGGCATTGCGGCGCACGGAGTGGACAGCCGGCCGGAGCGCATTCGCGAGGTGGCGGATGCCTCGCTGAAGCGCCTGAGGAGAGATGCGATTGATTTGTTCTATCAGCATCGCGTGGATCCCAAGGTGCCGATTGAAGACGTGGCGGGCGCGGTGAAGGACCTGGTTGCGGCGGGCAAGGTGCGGCACTTTGGATTGTCGGAAGCAGGCGCGCAGACGATTCGCCGCGCGCACGCCGTCCAGCCCGTGACAGCCCTGCAAAGCGAGTATTCACTCTGGTGGCGCGAACCGGAGAAGGAAATTTTTTCGACGCTGGAAGAACTTGGAATCGGATTTGTGCCCTTCAGCCCGCTGGGCCGAGGGTTCCTCACGGGCGCGATCAACGAGAACACGACCTTCGACAGCAAGGATTTTCGCAACAATGTCCCGCGGTTCACCGCTGAAAATCGCAAGGCGAACCAGGCGCTGGTGGACGTGCTGGGAGACCTTGCGGCAAAAAAGAACGCGACTCGCGCGCAACTTGCTCTTGCCTGGCTGCTGGCGCGGCAGCCCTGGATCGTTCCCATTCCGGGAACGACGAAGCCGCATCGGCTGGAAGAGAACCTGGGTGCGGCGGAGTTGGAGTTGTCGGCGGAGGATTTGGGTGAGATTGAGCAGGCGCTTGCCGGAGTCGAAGTGCAGGGCGACCGCTATTCAGCGAACTGGCAGGCGATGGTGAACCGGTAATCAAGAGCGAAGGAGGCGAATCGAAATGGAAATCAAGCGAGTCGGCACACAGCCATCGTCCAAGGGTCCGGCGGATTGGTTCACCGGGACCGTGCGCTTCGATCCTCTTATCCAGGCACCCGACCCCGCGCTTGTGCAAGCCGTCAGCGTTACCTTCGAGCCGGGCGCACGGACGGCGTGGCATACGCATCCGCTGGGCCAGACGCTCGTCGTGACCTCAGGCTGCGGACGCGCCCAGCGCTGGGGCGGCCCCGTCGAGGAGATTCGCCCCGGCGATGTCGTCTGGTTTGCGCCCGGAGAAAAGCACTGGCACGGGGCCGCACCAACCACGGCCATAATTCACATCGCCATTCAGGAAACCCTGAACGGCAAAGTCGTGGACTGGATGGAGCAGGTCAGCGACGAGCAGTATCAACCGAGCTAATTCGGCGACGTCCACGAGATTCGCAGCAGCGCCACGCTCTCGCGCGGAAGCTCAATCTGGACATTCACAATGCCCTTTTCCGCAGTCGCCCACGTGGGGGAGTCTTTCAACTGTAGCTGCCCGGCCGCTTGCAGCTTTGCATATTGCTCCGCGTCGGGATGCTGCGGCAACCCCATCGCCTTCCACACCGTGAATGCGTTGCTGTGGTGTTCGTCGATCCGGAACTGCTGCACCAGAACACGATGCACCGAACCCGGAATTCCAGATACCGAAACCTGGACCGGCGCGACCGGCCCCGGAACCGCATCGTCCTGATAGTTCCACACCATCATCGCCGCAGACCTGCCATCCCGCGTGGCGATCGTGTCGATGTCCGGCTGTTGCCGCACGCCTGACTCCACAATTTCCTGCACAGGCACAGACCCGCTGCTGGTTGCGGCCACGCGCTGCCCGCCCAGCAATCCCGCCATGCGAAAGAAATTCAGTTCGGGCTTATCGACCCCGTTCGTTGATAACGCGCGATGGCTGGAGAAATACGGCTGGTCCTCAAACTCGAATGCCCAAGTCAGGAATCCAGCCAGATTGACCTGCTCGCGCTGCGCTAGGTCCGTCAGCCCCTTCATCGCGGCAGCAGTGTAGGTGGGATAAAGCGTCCCGTCGCGATACGTGTCTTCAGGATGCTCAGGCGGCGAGCATGCGCCGCATCCTTCCGGATCGGCCTCGCTGATGACGACCGGTAGGTGGTTGAATTTTGGAGACGCGTGAATGATCTTGAACCCCGTTGCGGCGTTTTCAAGCTCCTGATTCAGCCCCATCCGCACGTGCCCATCCACGAACCGCGGCCTTCCCTTCGCATGGAAGGAAATAAAGTCCAGCGGGACCGGACCACCTGTGGCGCTGCTGCGGTCCTCCGCGCAGTGACGCAAAAACTCCTTCAGATAAGCCGCGCTTTTTCTGCCCTGCGTGGGCCCGGTGGTCGCCGGGCCGCCCACGCGCGCGTTCGGAATCGCCGCCCGCACGCCCGCAGCCGCGTAATCATAGAGCTTTTCGTACTGCTGCTCCGTGCCATGCCAGTAGAAAATGTCCGGCTCGTTCCACACCTCCCAATACCACGTTGAAACCTCCGCCATGCCGTAGCGCGCCGCCAGGTGCGCCGCAACCTCGTGCGTCAGGTCCCGCCACTTGCC
>DASTXK010000287.1:0-2316 GCA_035765555.1 Acidobacteriaceae bacterium | reverse complement strand
GATGGGAGTGATGATGTAGCGATGTCCGACGGTGATGTAAAAGACGCGCAGGAAAAGGCCGATCCAGAAGATGGCCTGCAAGGAGGAAATGATTTTCTGGGCGCGTGCGGACTGCGGAATGGCGCGGATCGTGTTCAGGAGGGTGTCCCTTGAGGGTATGGGGACATTGTAGCGGCATCTGGGCCTCGGGCCAGGCTGACTTGTTGAGGCAAAGACAAGGCGAAAGCTGCCTTACAATAAGGAATGCTGTCCGCAGTGATTCCTGAATGCGAGGCCATACCCGAGAGCCTCGGCTGGGCGCATCCGGTAGTGCGAGAGTGGTTCGTGCGGCGATTCTCGACGCCGACGGAACCGCAGGAGTTGGGTTGGCCGCACATTCTTGCCGGAAAGCCCGTGCTCATCTGCGCGCCGACAGGCTCGGGCAAAACGCTGGCCGCATTTCTTATCGCCATTGACGCGCTGCTGCGGCAGGCCATTGAAGGGCGGCTGGAATCAGCGACGCAGGTCGTCTACGTCTCGCCGCTGAAGGCGCTCTCGAATGATATTCAGAAGAATTTAGAGTCCCCGCTGCGCGAAATTCAGCAGTTGGCGCTGGAGCGCGGCTATCTCTGTCCTCCAATTCGCGCCGCGGTTCGCACTGGAGACACATTGCCGAAAGAGCGCGCGGCCATGCTGAAGTCGCCGCCGCACATTCTGGTCACGACTCCGGAATCGCTCTATATTCTGTTGACCGCTGAGAAGAGTCGCCAGAACCTGCGCCGTGTATGCACCGTAATCGTGGATGAAATCCACGCCATCGCCGACGACAAGCGCGGCTCGCACTTGGCATTGACTCTGGAGCGCCTGGACGCGCTGGTTCGCGGCGAAAACCGTCTGAACGCGGCGGATCTTATCACTGGACATGACGCGCCGCAGCGCATCGGGCTTTCGGCAACGGTGAATCCCATCGAGGCAATTGCGGAGTTTCTTGGCGGCGAGCGCGGGGCGGAGGTCGAGATTGTGCAGGCGGGTCAGCGACGCGATCTGGATATAGCGATTGAGGTTCCCTCGGACGAGTTGGGTGCGGTCGCCACGCAGGCTGTGTGGGAGAGCGTCTACGCACGGCTGGCCGAGCTTGCCATGGAGCATCGCTCGACGCTGGTCTTCGTGAATACACGGCGCATGGCCGAGCGGCTGGCATTTGCCCTGTCTGAGCGGCTGGGTGCGGAGCAGGTGGCAGCGCATCACGGGTCGCTCTCGCGGAAGCTGCGGCTCGAAGCCGAGCGGCGTCTGAAAGATAGCGAAATTCGGCTGCTGGTGGCGACGGCTTCGCTGGAGTTGGGCATCGACATCGGGACGGTGGACCTGGTCTGTCAGATCAATTCGCCGCGCGCGATTGCCGTCGCGATGCAGCGCGTGGGCCGGGCGGGCCATTGGCGCGGCGCAACACCGAAGGGAAGATTTTTTGTCACCACGCGCGACGATCTGATGGAGAATGCGGCGGCCATTCGCGCCATGCACGGCGGCGTGCTTGACCGGCTGGAGATTCCGGCGAAGCCCTTTGACGTGCTGATGCAGCAGATTGTCGCGGCCTGCGCCGCCGAGCCATGGGAGGAGCGGCGGTTGTTCGAGGTGCTGCGGCGCGCGCAGCCGTATCGCGAGATGACGTGGGAAGAATTTGAGGAAGCGCTGTGCCTGCTGACCGAGGGCATTGAATCGAGCAGGGGGCGCTTTGGAGCTTACCTGCTGCGCGACGGCGTCCATGGGCGCATTAAGGCGCGACGCGGCGCCCGCATCACGGCAGTGACGAACGGCGGCACGATACCCGACACCGCGCTGATGCCGGTCATTCTGCAACCCGATGGCGTGCAAATCGCCACGCTCGATGAGGATTTCGCGATCGACTCATCGCCCGGAGATGTGATTCTGCTGGGGAACTCAAGCTGGCGAATCCAGAAGATTGAAGCGAGCGGACGGGTGCTGGTGGAAGATGCGCAGGGGCAGCCGCCGACGCTGCCTTTCTGGGCGGGCGAGGCGCCGCAGCGCACGCGTGAGCTTTCGGAGTTTGTGTCGGAAGTGCGCTTGGAAATCGATCGCCGCACGAGGGATGTCGCACCCGGTCGCGTGAGCCAGACGGACCCGGTGGTTGCAGAAACCGTCGCCTGGCTCAAGCGCGAGCGCGCCGTGGACGACGCGGGCGCGGAGCAGATGATCGCCTATGTTGCGGAAGGCCGCGCCGTGTTGGGCACCGTTCCTTCTGTAACAACGATTGTTGCAGAACGATTTTTTGATGAGGGCGGTGGGATGCAGTTGATTCTTCACGCGCCTTTTGGCGGT
>DASTXK010000286.1:0-5313 GCA_035765555.1 Acidobacteriaceae bacterium | reverse complement strand
TGTAGCTCAACTGGAAGCGCGTCTCTCCCGGCCTGACCGGAAACACAAACGCATAATGCCCCGGCGTATCCTTCTGCGGCATGGGCGACGACGACACCGGCATTCCCGAAGGCCCTGCCGCCGCCCATGCCTGAATCTTCGCGTCCGGCGGCAGATACACCTCGTATGCCTTCATCCCGAACTGCGTCTTCGGCGGGTCCGACGCATTCTTCACAAAGTAGTTCTGCACCACCTGCAGACCCTGCGGCCCGGCCTCAATCCGCATCACGTCGGCCTCGGTCGCAACCCCCGCCACCTTCTCGCCCACGTCATACACCGTCACGTCCACGTGCTTCGTGCCCGGAGGCAGCGGCTCAAAATACGCCGCTTTCTGATGGTCCACGCGAATCAGGTGGACATTGTTGTCCGGCACATCCAGCGAGAACCGCCCGTGCGCGTCGGTCTTCGTTCGCGCCGACTCCTGCATGCCCTGCGAAAACGAAATCAGCACCACCGGATCGCCCGCGTCAGGCTTGTTCGTGGTCTTGTTCGTCACCACGCCCGTCACGGTCGCCGCCTGCGCCGCCCCCGACGCGGCCATAAGCGCCATCATCGCGCCAAAAATCCAAATCCGCTTCATCGTCTTCCTTCACCCTGACTTACTTCCCACCGCGACCATCGGGAGCGCCACCAGCGTTCGCCACGGATGCGCCGAAGGCGGTCTGCCTGGACGGCCAGTCCTCCAGCACTTCAATCTCCGCCATCACGCCCGCCGCCTCATCTTCCAAAAGGCTCTGCTGTCTGTGGAAGTCCTCTTCCACAAACTTCCCCGCGTGATACTCGAAGTTCAGGTCGCGCAGGTTGTCATACAGCACTTCTTTGCGCTCGCGCAGATACTCCAGCCTGGTCTTCTGCCTTTGTTCTTCCACATGGCGCTCGGGGTAGAAGACGTAAATCAGCGCGCCCACCAGCAGCAGTCCGCAAGCCAATCCGATCACAGGTCCGTCTCCTTCCGCACCCGCTCGCGCAGTGCTTCAAAGGCCGGGCCATGCTCCACCGCGGGCTGCGCGGCCACGCGCCGCCGCCACCGCCGCACCAGCACAAACACGCCAAAAATCCCCAGCAGCAGCACCGCCGGAGGAACAACCCACGCGATCATGTTGAACCGCGTCAGCAGCGGAGCGGACAGCACCGTCGGCCCATATTCATTCTCAAACGCGATCAGAATCGTGTTGTCCGAGTCGCCGCGGCTGATCGCGGCGTTCAACTCCTGGCTCTCTTTCGTCAGCGACGGACACCCATAATGGTTACATTGCAGCAGCGCCTGCCCGCAGCCGCACGTACACATCAGCTTGCTGCCCAGGTCATTGAAGCGGGCCGAGTTGTCCGCCGCACCCATCGCCAGCGCGACCACCAGACACACCGCCAAACACGAGACAATGAATCTTCCCAGTGATCGGCTTCTCGGGAAGGGCACGGCCTTAGCCGTGCCGTAAGGCGTCTGAAATGACCGGGGCTTTAGCCCCTGAGGCATGATTTTTCGCCGCATCAATCACCACCCTGCGCGACGACGACTTCCGTCTCTGCCGGAGCGCGCATCTTCTTCCTCGCCTCCGCCGCCTGCATATTCGGAATCAGCGCCAGCACCGTCCCAAACCCGATAATCGCCACGCCGATCCATATCCACATCACCAGCGGGTTCAAAAACAGTTGAATAATCGGCTGCCCCGTGTCTGTGTTCTTCCCCGCGTACACCACATACAAGTCCCACGCCGGGGTCGAATGGTTCGCCACCATGGTCAGCGGCTGCTGGCTCGCGGTATAGAACCGCCGCTCCGGGGCCATCTTCGTCACCAGCTTGCCGTCGCGATACACGTTCAGCAGCGCGAACTCCGTGTCGTAGTTCGGGTTCGTGTCCTGCGAATAGCTTTCGCACTCCACCGTGTACGGCCCAATCTGCGCCTTCTGGTGCAGCGACATCTCCATTTCCTGCTTCTGGTTAAACGCCTGCCCGGAGAGGCCAATGAAAATCACCACCACGCCAAAGTGGACAATGTATCCGCCGTAGCGCCGCGTGTTGCGCCGCATCAGTTGGACCACCGCCGCCAGCAGGTTCTTCCCCGTGTTGCGCGCAATCACATTCGCGCCGCGCAAAAACTCCGACGTGATGGCCGTCACTACCAGCGCCGCCAGGCAATACGTCCCAAAGGCGTAGAACTGGCCCGGACTCTGTGTCGTGAAAATCTCCCACGGCTTTACGCCGCACGCGATGACCACGATGCCCGTCGCTACCGCCGCAATCACCGGCAGAACGAAGCTCTTGCGAATGCTGCGGAACGACGAACTGCGCCACGCCAGCACCGGCCCAATGCCGGTAAGGAAAAGCAGGAACAGCCCAATCGGAATGGCGACCCGGTCGTAGTAATACTTGTTGACCGTGACCTGGTTCCCCTGGAAAAACTCGGAAAGGCGTGGGAAGAACGTTCCCCACAGCACCGTAAAACACGCCGCCAGCAGCACCAGGTTATTGAACAGGAAGCTGGACTCGCGCGATACCAGCGACTCGATCTTGTTCTCCGCCTTCAGGTGGTCGTGCTGCAGGATATAGGTAAACAGGCAGACCGCGAACACAATCACCAGGAAAACCCAGAACCACGTCCCGATGGGCGACCGCGCAAAGGCATGTACCGAACTCACCAGCCCCGAGCGCGTCAGCAGCGTGCCGATAATCGTCAGCATGAACGTGACAAAGATCAGCCACACGTTCCATGTCTTCATCATGCCGCGCTTTTCCTGCATCATCACCGAGTGCAGAAACGCCGTGCCCGTCAGCCACGGCATCAGCGAGGCATTCTCCACCGGGTCCCATCCCCAGTAGCCGCCCCAGCCCAGCACCGCGTAGGCCCAGTGCGCGCCCATAAAAATGCCGATGGTCAAAAACAGCCACGTCACCATCGTCCAGCGGCGCGTAATGTGGATCCACTTCTCGCCCGGGTACCGCATCATCAGCGCGCCCAGCGCGAATGCGAACGGAATCGTGAAGCCCACATAGCCCAGGTACAGCAGCGGAGGATGCATCACCATTTCCGGATACTGCAACAGCGGATTCAGCCCGAAGCCATCCGCATGCGCCCCCTGCGCCAGCGAAAACGGCATGGCGTTGAAGTTCAGCAACAGCAGGAAAAAGACCTGCACCCCGGCCAGAATGGTCGAGGCATACGCCGTGAGCTTCACGTCTACTTTGTGCCTCATGCGAAGCACAAATCCGTAGCCGGTCAGCAGCAACGCCCACAGCAGCAGCGAGCCTTCCTGCCCCGACCACAGCGCGGCAAACTTGTATGCGTCGGGAAGCGCGCGGTTCGAGTGGTGCAGAATGTACGCGACCCGAAAGTCATTGGTAAACGCGCACCACACCAGCGCGAAGGCCGCGCACAGAACGGCAATAAAGGTGGCAATTCCCGCGCGGCGCGCCGTTTCCGCCAGCCGTTCCGGCGTCACGCGCCCGCTCGATCCGGTGGCAAGCTGACGAAGCGCGACCCCGCCCGCCAGCAGCGTGTATGCGCTCAGAGCAAGGGCGAGCAGGAGAGCGAAACTACCAAAGGTGGGCATCGCGAGACCAATTTATTGTCGCAGAACCCGCATCATTCCAGCAATCACCGCGACTTCGCCGCTAGTGAAATCAATTTGATCAGTGGGTCCCCCACTTAAGCCCGGTTTTGACTTGAGTGGGGGACATATTTTCGCATCAACTCAAATGTGGGTGCCCCATGTCTCGAAGAGACATGGGAGATCGCAGATCGCTGACCGCTCGCCTTACGCCGATCTGGTCAGCCGCGGCTTCAGCAGCTCCTGGGCCAGCGCCATCAACTGGTCGGGAGCAAGCGGCTTCATCCTGAACAGAACATTCAGGCCGTCGTATTCCCCTTCCACATCGGGATAGCCGCTCAGCACCACCACCGGCACCGCGGGAAGCGCTTCCCGCAGCCGCGCCACAAACTCCGGCCCGTTCATTCCTGGCATGGAGTGGTCGGTAATCACCAGCCCCACAGACTTCAGCAGCGCCGCATCCTTCAGCATTTCCAGCGCCTTTTCGGCGTCGGCGGCAACGGCAACCTGCCTGCCAGTGCGGAGAAGAATGCTTCGGCGCGTCAGGGCCTGCACGGCGTTGTCGTCAACGAGAAGGATGTCGGCAGTCATTCGCAGTCGTGGATGCTCAAATTCTATGTAGTGGTGCTTGTGATCTAGGATGCCGGGGGAAACAGAAAAGTTGGCACCTCAGCTTTGTAATTCATAATCTCAGCCAACGCAAGTGTCCAAACTGCTGCCAAAAAACCACTCCCGCTTTCCCCGGCCCGCAAAACGTTCGCCCACCCAAAGTCCATATCGGAGGTTTGTTCCCGCACCTTTATGCCCGCTTTTTCATCAATAATAAGAACAAAGAGGGGTGCCCCAGGTCTCCCGGAGACCTGGGAGAAAGAGAGGCTCTCTCCCCATGAACGCTCTGAAAACCACGGCCCTTCTGGCCACCCTTACGGTGCTCTTCATCCTTGCCGGCGGATACTTCGGCGGCGAGCAGGGCATGATCATTGCCTTCATCTTTGCCGCCGCAATGAATTTCTTCAGCTACTTCTACTCCGACAAGCTCGCGCTCAAAATGTATCGCGCCCAGCCCGTCACCCGCGAGCAGCTTCCGCGCGCCTACGCTGTCGTCGAGCGCATGACCCAGCGCATCGGCATTCCCATGCCCAAAATTTACGTCATCCCCACCGAGTCGCCCAACGCCTTCGCCACGGGACGCAACCCCCAGCACGCCTCCGTCGCCGTGACCCACGGCATTCTGAACCTCCTTACAGACGAGGAACTCGAAGGCGTGCTCGCGCACGAACTTGGACACGTGAAGAACCGCGACATCCTCACCAGTTCCGTTGCCGCCACGCTCGCCGGAGCCATCACCCTGCTCGCACGCATGGGCTTCTGGGCCTCCATGTTTACCGGATACGGCGGCAGCAGCCGTGACGAACGCGGCGGAGGCGGCCTCGGAGCGCTCTTCATGCTCATCCTTGCGCCCATCGCGGCGGTCCTTATCCAACTCGCCGTCTCGCGCGCCCGCGAATACCAAGCCGACGCCACCGGAGCGCACATCACCGGCAACCCTTACGCCCTGGCCTCCGCGCTTGAAAAGCTCGACGCCTATTCGAAGCGCATGCCCTTGCCCGCCTCGCCTACGAACGCCCACCTGTTCATCGTGGCCCCCATGATCAGCGCCCGCGACCTCGCCGGATTGTTCTCCACACACCCGCCCATCCCCAAACGCATCGAGCGCCTCATCGGCCG
>DASTXK010000285.1:0-9881 GCA_035765555.1 Acidobacteriaceae bacterium | reverse complement strand
CGCTTCCGGTGTCGTCACCTTCGCCTGATCCAGCATCTGTTCCAGCCCCAGCATCGTCAGGTCGAACTTCCCCTGCGGCAAATTCGCCCCCACCGTCACCTGGCTCTTGAGCGTGGCGAACTCGCGCATTTTGATTTCAATCTTCCACTCGCCGTCCTTCAAATCAGGAAATTCGTAGACCCCCTGCTCATCCGTCACGGTTGAAAAATGCTCTCCGTCCTGCGCCAACGTCACCGTCGCCCCCGGCACCGGCACGCCCCGCACAAACACCTGCCCGTGATATTCTGTCGCCCGCGCGCTCGCCGCAGCCAGCAGCATCGCCAGCCCGCACACCCACAGCCGTACTCTAAACCCGCGCGTTCTTCTCATCATTTTGGGCATACGTCTGGAACTGTTCGGTGCCCGCCCTCCAAAGGACGCACCGAATCCGCAATTCGATCAATCATTCCGTGGGTCGTCGCTGGATTTTAATTGGGCGAAGGGTGGTCGACGTGGTCGATCACCAGCACCGGCACCTGCGTCTTCTGCGCCTCCAGCTTCAGGTCAAGTTGTTCCTGGATCGCCGTGAACAGCGGCGGCTCGGCCTTCGCGTCGTCAGCCGACGGCGGAGGCATCTTCCAGCCCACCCCCACAAACTGCGACTCGTCCGGCGTCCACTTCAGCGTGAAGTCCCACCGCCCCGTGAGTCCCGTCTTGTCCAGCACCGGCCGGTCCAGCACCGTTGACTGCATCAGGTGGGAGAAGTCTGCCATTGTCGCGTTCATCACGTGCAGTGTCGCCATCGGAGGCCCAAAGAACAGCCCCGGCAGCCCATTCGGATTTCCCGTGTTCTGCTTCATCTTCGGCCCGTCCTTGCCCACCGTCAGCACGTACGCCCCCATCTCCCGCTGGTCATTATGGAACTTCAGCGCGAACCGGTCTGCCAGCAGCTTCTGCAGCATGCCCTTCAACTGCTGGTCGTCCGGCTGCCCCGGAATGTCCGGCTTTGCGTCAATGTCGAACTTGTCGGTGGCCATCCAGTCCGGCCCGCCAACAATCTGCTTCTTCTGCATGTCATAGGCGAACATCACCAGATCGTTCAGCGAGTAATTCACCACCTGCATGTCCGCGCCGCGCCAGATTAAAAACGTCCGCTTCTCATCCGGCTTCGTCGGCTTAATGGTCGCCACTTCAAAGCTGGGGTCCGCGTTCGCCGCCATCGGCGGAATCTTCGGCGGAGGCGCGGGAATCGTCCACTCCGTCGCGGGCGTTGCCCGCTCAAGCACCAGCGGCAGTGGACGCCCTCCCTGCGTGACCGTCCCACTAACGGAGTTCCCGTCCGCCGACATCTTCCCTTCGTACTTCAGGCTGAGGAAGTCAATTCCAAATTTCAGCGCGCCATCGTCAAAGCTCGCGGAACTCGTTGGAATGGGCCGTCCGCCCTGGTCGATGCTGTAGAGAGTCCCATGCAGCGCGCCTTTGTCGTCTTTCGTGACCTTCAGCACCGTCCGCAGATCGTGCCCACCCTGAGCGTGCAGCGTGCCCTGCCACGTGCCCACAATGCCGCTCTTTTCTGTTGGCGCCTGCGCCCATGTCTGCCCGCAGACCATCACTCCCAACGCCAACCCCGCCGCCCATCCCAACAGCGCCCTTCTGCTCACACCTGTCATGCGCAACAACCCTCTCCCGGAGCCACGTTCAGTAGCCGGCCAATTGTCTGCGTGAAGCCTTTTGCTCGAAAGCATACACCTCGGAGTGCCGGTAGCTGGAGATTTTCGTAAAACAAACATGCGCATGATTCTCTAATTCGGCGAAGGCTGTTCCACATGGTCAATTACCACCACCGGCACCTGCGTCTTCTGCGCTTCCAGCTTCAAGTCAAGCTGCTCCTGGATCGCGGTGAACAGTGGTGGCGAACCCTTCGGGTCGTCAGCCGTCGGCTTGGGCGGCCCCCACGGCCCGTCCGCAAACTGCGACTCGTCCGGCGTCCACTTCAACGTGAAATCCCATCTGCCGGTCAACCCCGTTTGGTCTACCACCGGCCGGTCGAGAATCGAGACCTGCAGCAATTGCACAAAGTACCCCATCGTGGTCCCACGCGCGTGCAGCACCCCGCCGGGTCCGATGATAAAGTTCGGGTTCGGAAACGGGTCTGTGCTCTTCGTCATCTTGGGCCCGTTTTTGCCCACTGTCAGGACATACGCCGTCATCTCCCGCTTCTCCTCGTGAACCTTCAGCGCGAATCGTTCCGTCAACACTTTTTGCACGATCTCCTGCATCTGCTGCTGGTTCGGCGACCCCGGTATATCCGGCTTCACCTCGATGTCCCATCTCTTCGTTGACATCCAACTCGGGCCGCCTGTGATCTGCCGCTTCTGCACCGGATAGACAAACTTGATCAGGTCATGGATCGTAAGAGCCTTAATTACCAGATGAGTACCTTGCATCGTAAGCTCGAAAATGTGCGCTCCCGGCTGGGCAGGCTTGACCGTCGCCACTTCCACACCGGGCTTCGCGTCAGCCGCCATCTTCGGTAGTTGCTGCGGTGGTTCTGGAATTGCCCACTTCGTCGCCGGGGTCGCGCGCTCCAATAGCAGTGGAAATGTCCGGTCCTGCGTTTCGTACCCGCGGATTGTCCCGCTGATCGAATTTCCGTCCGCCGACATCTCCCCCTCATAGGTCGTCTCCGGGAAAGCATTCACGAACCGCAGCTTTCCTCCATCAAAACGCACCGAATCACCACGCGCGTCGCCTATCAACTTCCCATTCTGGTTGATGGTGTATAGGGTCCCGCTCAGTCCACCCGTCTTGTCCTTCGCGATCTTTAGCACCATGCGGAAGTTGCGGCCGTCGTGATTGCGCATTGTGCCTTGCCATGTCCCTGCAATTCCGCCCTCCTTAGTTCCGTTTACTGATGCTGCTTCCGTCTTTTCCTGTGCCGCATGCACCACACCCGCAGTCACCGGTACACCCGCGGCCAATATGCACGCCACCGCCACTAGCACCTTCCGCCGCAGGTCCAGCTTCCGCACACTCTGTCCGGACATGATTCGCACGATCCGCTGCTTCAACTCCGATCCCGTTACGCCGGACGCGCAAGCAAGCGGCGTCTCGACATAAAACTTGCAGACATTCAGAATTCCTTCGGCATACACCTGCGCTTCGCTGCCTGCCTGCACCACGGCCTGGTCGCAGGCGCGCTCGCGTTCTTCGACCAAACGCCACCCGATCCACCACACCATGGGGTGAAACCAGAACAGCGTCTCCACAACCATGTGAATTGCGAACGTCAGGTTGTCGCGCCGCCGCACGTGGCACATCTCGTGCGTCACAATCGCCCGCATCTGTTCCGCCGAGAGCCGCTCCGGAATTCCTTCCGGCAACAGCAGCACAGGCCGGAAAACACCGAAAATCCCCGGCTCAATCGGCGCGGACGAACTCAGCACCGGCACATCCGCGGCCAGTGCGAACGGACGCGCCCGCCGCTTCACCGCGTTCATCTTCGCCCATGCGAACCCAAAGCGAATCGCAAGGAACAATGCCCCGCAAAGCCAGACCGCAACCAATACCGCTGGCCAATAGCTGGCGTGATGCGTCGCAACCGGCGCGCTCCCCGCAACAAAAAACTGTGCCTGCCCGAACGGCTGCGTCACCTGCTCCATTACGCTTGCCACCGCGGGCTGTGCAGCAGGGACGGGAATCAACGACCGCATCCATTCCCCTGCCGCGATGAGCAGCGAGAAGGGCAGCAGAAACTTCACCGACGCCGCGAACCACACCCAGTACCGCACTCGCGCATGGTTCTTCCTGAGCGCGGCGGCGAGCGCCCACGCAATCACAACCACCGCCGTCGATTGCCAAAGGTGATTCACCAACGCCGCGGTCCAGCTTAAATCGCTCATTGCTCCCTCTCCTTCCGCGCGAGCCTGCGAAGAGTCCGCTCGGCTTCCTTCACGTCTTCGAGCGACAACTTGCCGGATTCGATCAGATGCGCCATCACCGGCTGACTTCGTCCTCCGAAATAGCTCAGCAGGTCATCGATTACCCGCCGCTGGGCCGCCTCCCGCGTGACGACCGCCTCAAACACATGGAAGTTTCCCACCTTCTTTGCCCGCCGCACCACGCTTTTGGCTTCCATGCGGTACACCGTCGTCTGCACGGTCGTGTAGGCCGGCTTCTTCCGCGCGGGGATCGCCTCCTGAATCTCGCGGATCGACAACTGTCCGCCGCTCCACAAGGCCTCCATTACCTGAAACTCCAGCTTCGATAACCGGTTCGCCACTCCCACCTCCTACTCTTGTCGTATTGTCTACTACATCTGTTTGTAACTTGCAATACAAATCTGGTGATGGCGGATTTCCGCGCCCCAATCATTCGCTAAGGTCTTATACTGATCAGCGTTAAGGAGGTGGTGGGATGCGATTGCTGAGGATGGTTGCGGGACTGGCTTTGTCTAACCTGCTTTTCCTGCTGCCGATGCAGGCGCAGTTGATCCTTCCCAAAAGCGGCGAGACGCTGCCCTCATTTGAAGTGGCCACCATTAAGCCGGCACCAGCCGATGCGCACATGACGCGAGAGAACTGGGTGAGCGAAGGCCCCCAGATGGACAATATCGCCCTCGGCGAGATCATCCGCGACGCCTACGATGCTCATTCCAAGGCCCAGTTGGTGGGCGGCCCGCAGGCGCTACTGGACCAGCGCTTCGACCTGCGGACCAAGATAGACCCAGCGGATGTCGCGAAACTCAAGACCATTTCTCCGAACGAACGGTCGCGGCGCGTGCGACTGATGTTGCAGGCCCTGCTGCGGGACCGGTTTCAGCTAAAGATGCACGTGGAGACGCGCGAATTGCCGGCGTACGCTCTGATGGTGGCCAAAGGAGGCCCAAAGCCCCTCTCCGCCAGAATGCTTTGGTTGTTGGCCCGCTCACCGATTTTCGAGCCGCCGGCGAATCTGGTCGAGTCCTCCGTCCACGGCATCCCACACGCCTTGCTTGGTCATGATCTGAGCAAATCTCTCGTTGATGCCGCCGGGAGTGGCGTGTTCCTTCGCAAGCTGCTGAAAATCGGGATCGGCCCCCTGCAGCGATCCTGAGATCTCGCCGAACATTGCCGCGACATATTGGCGCGCCCCGAGCGAAGCGATTCCGCGCGCGGTAAGCCAATCGCTGATGCGGCCGAGATACGAGAAATGCGCCGCAATGGTTGCCGTGGACGCCGAAAACAAATTGAAAGATGATTCATCGGCGACATCGACCACCGTTCCAAGCTGCGCGAACAACGAGCGCGCCGGCTCGATGAAAGGGTAGACGGGAGTAACGCCACGCCTGGCGGCGACCGACGTCAGCGGAATGGCGCGCGCAATGCTCCTGACCGGCCCGACAATCTCCCGGAGTTCCGCGATAGAAATGCCAGCCATCACGCTGATGACGGACGCATCTTTTCCGAATGGAAGGCCCCGCAGCAGGCCTGCATCGGAGGGCCGTAAACAGAGCAGCACCAGAGAGGATTCCCGGGCCACCGTCTCATTGCTCTCCGCGACGCGAACGCCGGGATACGAGGCTGCCAGAGCCGCGGCCTTCCGAGGGTTGCGAGGCGAAAGCAGGATGTCCTGAGGACCGCCGCCCCTGCACAAGCCGGAGACAATCGCGGATGCAATTGACCCGACTCCGATGACACCAATCATTTCCATGCTCCCGACGGTCTTTAACGCTGTTTAGTCGCTCACAATCACTTTATCGCGCGTGATGTGGGCAGGTATGGAACGGCAGTCCTTTGATTCATATCAGGCCCTCACAATTTCGATGTGGCTGGCCTGACTCATGGGCACCGTGGTTTCAAGAACATCGCGGACCTCGATTGCGTGCGTAGATGGGCCATGCTTGATTCGGTATCGTCCTGGGCTAAGGCCTCTTACGACAATACCGACCCGTTTGACCAGCCCTGTCCCGTCAGATATTTCCAGGCGCAGGTTTCGAGAAGCGTCAATGGTCGCTTTGTTGATGTGCCCTTGCATTACTTCTAGGTCTATTGAGGCATCATTAAAGCGAAGCCTCTTTCTAAGGCCATCTTTGGGATAAGCGATAAGTGTGGGGCCGTCGCGCTCCACTCTGCAGCCGAATCCAATTTGTCCAAAAACGGGGTCGCTAACAACATAGGATTTCGCTGACTGGAGGAATCCCCACAGCCCCGTCCCGCTTTCAAATGTGCGACGAGGCTGATGGTCATATATACCCGGAGTGCAGATGAACTGATCGAACCCCATCCCGTCCGGCAGTACATTCGCCATTACGCTCATGACGCCGGCATAGCCCTTAATCAGGGCATCCTGATCATGATTGTCCTCGTAGGCTTGCAGCAATGCCATGCCATTCAGAGATGCGTTGTACCAGCAGCACACGTCGCGTCTTTTGTCATTTCCATAGCGAAACCAAATCGGCTGGTTTCCTCCGCGCAGCGCCTTGAGTACCTGTACAGTTTTCTTGTTCTTCGCCTGGTTTCCGAAGAAGCGAGTGAAAAAGTAGACCTGCTCGTGCGCAGTCTGGTCGATGATTAGCTCTGAGCTGTAGGGATACGGGTCCCGCACAAACTCATCATCACACTCCTTCATCAGCCTGCGAAGTTCGCTGTGCTCCTGTTGCCACCCCTCCTTTTGGATATCAGCCAGGATATTGATGGCGTTCGATCCTTCCATCAGGCCCACGTGACGCCATGGTCCGGTAGTGAACCACTTGAGGCACGTTCGATATGACATTCGGAGATACTCTTCCGAAGTCTTTCGAGTCAGCAGACCGTAGCTTTTCCCAATTCTGTAGAGAGCATGGTAGATGTTGGCTGGATGGACATAGTTATACGTGCGGAATGTCGCCTCAGACCTCTCCTTGGTCCAGTCGCCCCATCCATCCGACGGGTAACGGTCCTTCCAATATAGGGAAGCACGCACTTCATAGGTCTCAGGGTTCTGTATGTACTTAAACAAACAGTCGGCAACATAGGCTTCGAGAGTATCGATCTCTTTTTTTGAAGGCAGGTAGACATTTTTCTGCGCGAGAAAAAGCGGCTCTGAAAAGCCCGACTCATCACTACCTCCGACTTCCCACACCCTGTCAGAGTCGAGAAACATGCTGCCGATTCGGTGATCGAATGGAAGGAAGCAATGGTAGCGATGGTAAGGATCATCTGGGTTTGTGTAGAACTGGCGATCAACAACGAACTCTCCCCGCTTCGTAAGCAATGTTTCGATATCTTCAATGCAATAAAAGTGCAGATTGGTCCAGCGCCCGTCTCCATAGTGCAGCTTCAGGCTTTTTTGTCCTCTGCCCTTGAAGGCCAGCACAAGCAGGGTCTTGTTTTGAAGTCGCTTCTTCTCCTTGACCTGGATGTTGTCAGACAAAAGGTCGATTTTGTCGACATCCGACTTTGCACTCAGTTCCACCAGGGCATCCGTATTTTCCTGGACAACCATCGACGGCACAATCCGGAGTCCCAGATTGCCGGCGTCATGAATCGTCTCCCGGATGGACTCATAAGATGGGATGAATGCGAAGCGCAACTGGAGCTGCTTCTTTTCGCCGGGCTGCAACGCAAGGGAAGTATGGCCGTTGACCCAGGGATTCGATTCCCATCCTTGAATCTCTTGGGTAGCTTTGGAAGCCACGGCAAGGATATCTGGCCCTCGCCAGCCACGAACATGCTTCGCAAATGCGAGATCAGGTTCCTTGTACAGGCACTCGAAGCTTGTGTTCTGTGTCGGATGGACCAATAGATACGGGGGATCGCCCAGCGGCCGCTGGAGCAGGACGTAAGAACTGTGCCCCGCTATAAATGGATGCGACAGAATCTTCTGTTCATGAATGAGCTTTTGACGGAGCGGCGTTTTGCTGAAATCGACGTTGCCGCCGCCGCTTAACTTCGTCTCCGCACCGCTTTCAATATATAGCTCCGAGTAATCATCATTCACCATCAACGGGAACCCAAGTTCGCCGAACTCAAGAACTCTGCCTGTCGTATTAGTGATCTCGATGTCCCATATAAGAGAATTTCCATCTCCCGGCCGGTACGTCATGTTCAGAGCGAAGCTATGGATCCCTTCGGCGTTCGCGGAATTGCCTTCATAGCTAACGTTCACGACTCCGTTCTTCGCGCTGATGCGGCGCGTATCCGCTGACTGGCTGGTAAGCTCGCGCTGCCACTTGCCAGACATCCGAAAGACATCGTTCTGTCCCAAGCGAAAGTTGCGCCAATCGCCTGCGTTCAAGCGCCAAACGGTTGTTACCAGGTCTCCGGTCCATCGTGAGTTATAGGGATCGACGCCAGGCGTATTCAGTTCATTCCCTATGTAGTTGGTTTGCAGCGGATCATTTTTTCGCGTGATGCTAGAGATCGATCCATAGCGGCGGTCGAAATGGATGACCATTTCGCCGGCTTCCATAACAATCGTATGATTTTCGTGCTCCTTGAGAAGGTCCGTGGATGATGTCCTTCGGAGCATGTCGAGATAGGAGTCGATGTTCTGCTGGCTGCCGCTCGTTTCTTGCGCATTGGCAGCGAGCAGCGGAACCGGACCCGCGCCCGTGAGGAGGGCGCCCGCGGCGCCGGCCGCACCCGCCCCAACCAGCAAATCTCGCCTAGAAAACTTTTTGGTCATAACTTCTCCAATCGACATGGTTTCGCTGCCCCGATCGGCGAACGCTCGCAAGCAATCTTTGGGCTGAAATTGATTGCGTGATTGTACACAAAACTGTATAAATGTGTCTGCGCGTTGACAGCATGACGAAGAGTATTCCACCACCATTCCGAGCGCCGGAGAGTTCTTCGCCGCTGACGCAGCGCCGGCGGGCCTGATTGATGCGGCGGAGATGGTATTTCGTTCTTCTGGTCGCGGTGGCCATCGCCATCAGTTACTTTGACCGGCTCACGCTGCCGGTCGCCATCAACTCCATCCAGCACAACATTCCGCTTTCCAATGAGCAGTTCTCGTGGCTGCAGACGGCGTTTCTGCTGTCGTATGCGGCGATGTACGTGATTGGCGGGCGGCTGCTGGACATGCTGGGCACGCGGCGCGGGTTTCTGCTCATCATGCTGTGGTGGTCGCTGGCCTGCGCGCTGCACAGCCTGGCCACGGGATTCGTCCTGCTGGTGATCGCGCGCTTCCTGCTGGGCGCGGGCGAGGGCGGAGGCTTCCCGGCGGCGACGCGCGTAGTAGCGGAGTGGATTGAGCCGCAGAAGCGCTCGACGGCCATGGGGCTTATCAATGCGGGAACGGCGGTCGGATCAGTGCTGGCTCCGCCGATCATTGGATTCATTTTGCTCACGAGTGGCTGGCGCGCGGTGTTCCTCGCTTCGGGTGGCGCGGGGTTGTGCTGGGTGGTGTGGTGGGCGGTGAGCTATCGCCCCAACTCGTCCATAAAATCGGCGGCAGTCGAGGCGCCGCCTGAGAAGCCGATGCGCTGGTCGCAGGTGCTGCGGATGCACAATGTGCAGGCCTTTGTCTTCGCCAAATTCATGAGCGACTCGGCGTGGTATTTTCTGCTGTTCTGGCTGCCGAAATATCTGTACGACGCGCGCGGTTTCGACATCAAGCAGGTGAGCGCCTATGCGTGGATTCCTTATGCGGCCTCGGGCGTGGGAAGCTTTATCGGCGGATGGTTTTCCTCGTGGCTGCTGCGGCGCGGGCGGTCGCTGGACGCGGCACGCAAGATCGCGCTGGGTTGCTGCGCCTTCGCCATGCCGGCGGTGATGCTGGTTTCGCTGGCTCCGGTCTCAATGGCGCTCGCGCTCTTCAGCATCGCGTTTTTCGCGCAGCAGGCGTGGTCGGGACTGGTCATGACGCTGCCCGCGGACATTTTTCCCCTTAACGCTGTGGGCACGGTCGCCGGGCTGATCGGCTTTGGCGGCGCGATG
>DASTXK010000284.1:0-3676 GCA_035765555.1 Acidobacteriaceae bacterium | reverse complement strand
GAACTGGCTCGATGCTTTCCCAGGAAATCGCGCTCACGTGCTGGTCTAATCCGCGCTGTGTAGAGCCGCCGTCGATATACCAGTGCCTGAAATCTCCGGGATACCTGGAGGCGCGGTCGTTGACCCGGCGAAAAATCTCCGGCCAGGCGTTGGTCGCATCTACGGCTGGGAAAAAAACTCCGTGCGCGCGCAGTTTGCGAAACAGCTTGTAACTCGGGGCACGCAGGTCTTTGTCAAGAACAACAATCGAAAGCCGCGGTGCGGGAGGCGCCGGCTCAGGACTGGCCTTTCTCCAAGCCTCAGAATACTGCTTTGCAGCGGCACGAAAGGCGTTGATGCGATGAGAAGACCACAGCCATGCGGTCAGCATGTCGACAAAGACTTCAGGATTGCGAACCCAATCGAGCTTTCTGACGTCCTCGGGAAGAGCGCTCAGCGCAAAGCCCTGCAGCAAATGGTCCCGGTATTCGCGGGAGAGTGAACCTAAATATGAAACCTGGCGATCGGCAGACTGCCTCTCTGCCGGGAAGCTCCAGTCGTAGCGCCGGATTTCGCGCATGAGAAGACCGGCAAACAGAAGAGGCAGTTGCCGAAGGAGTCCTATGTGTTCCGTTGCGAACGCCCGGGCAGCAGGCGGGTAGTCTCGAAATGACTCCGGCTTGAGCTCAGAGGGAATCATCCTGCCACCTCTGCCAAAGGGTTTCCAGCGGCCAGAGGTGTTGAGAAGCCCAGCCTGGCTCCAAGGGTCGGCACCAGATCGAGCGAATCGACGGGCCGGTTTACGATTGTGCCCTGGCGAACTCCAGGCCCCAGCACCATCATCCATGTAGTACGCGAGAGCGCGTCTCCAGTGCGATGATGCTGGAAACCATTTCCGCCGGCATCCATGTCCGAATCGCGTCCGAAGTCGGGAAGGATAAACATGGTTGTGTTGTCCTTGTACTCGGGGTCGGACTGGATGGTATTCCAAATCTCCGCGCAAAGCCGGTCTGAGCGGCGGATCCCGTCGATATAGAGCGAATACGCCCCTGAATGAGCGACATCAATGTCGTGCAGGGTGATCCATAGCAGGCTAGGCGCGAGTTTGGCCATGAGCCTCCGTGCTATGTAGACAGAAAGCTCATCCGGGCTGCTCAGGGTGAGGGCGTGGCGGCGAAAATCGTCGAGCGAAAAATTAAGCACCTGTTCAAGCTGCCTGAGTGCAATCTCATTGCCTTCAATTTCTGGTGTATAGAACGGATCTTCGTAATTGTCGCGCAGCAGGTGGGCGGCGGACAGGGAATGAGCGCCTAATGCCGCGCTCAACAGGTGCTTGGGCAGGATGACTCCCGCGCCATGTCCATAGCCGCGAGCATCGCTTTGGCCGATGCGGTTGAACCCATTGCTCGGAGCAATTACCCACGCATCTTCGGCGGGCCGCCCCAGCCCTTTGCGGAAGTATTCGAATACTGTGGGATTGTGCGGCGGTACCGCGGCAAAATTGTCAAAGGTCTCGTACACCCCTGTGGCGAGACTGGCGGTTGCCACGTAATGCCCAAGAATTCCGCGGTTGATGACCTGAGTAAAGAAGGTGGACTGCGGGCCGAGCGTGTTCAGCAGATTGGGGATGTTCTCCTGGCCGTCGGGAGCGAAGGTCTCCTCGTCGCGCGCGCCTCCGCCAAAGGTGACTACGACCACCTTGCGCTTCCGCGGCGTGGCGGCAGCCCGAAGCGGCGAAAAGCCAAGCAAGGCTCCGGTTGCACTGACTTCGATTGCCGAACGCAGGAACTCCCGCCGGTTCCAACCGATGCTTTGGGCAGTCCGCGAATCCTGGAGCGAGGATTTCATTGCCAAATCTCCCGCGGAAGACGATGATCCCGACATGAAAAGCCGCCTGTTAAACTATTGCCAGGAGCTATTGTATACGTAAACACCAGAACCTCTTACAAGCATTTGACGTACTCAATATGAAGCGCCACGCTTTTTCACGATTGCTTCGCAGCGCACTGCCTTTGGAGAATCATGTCACCCAGAAGTGCGGCACAGCCGCAGAATATGAGAACTGTCGCCCGCCGAGCCGGAGTTTCCAGCGCCACGGTTTCTCGCGTAATCAACGGCTCGTCCGCGGTGAAAAAGGAAACAGCCGATCACGTGCGGCGGGTAATTGCGGAAATGAAGTTCATCCCCAATCCCTCGGCGACGACGCTCAAATACAACCGCAGCAATACCTATGGGCTGATCGTTCCCGATCTCAATAATCCTTTTTTCCCGGAATTTCTTCTGAACCTGGAAGAAGCTCTTGTAAAAAATGACCAGGAGGTGCTCGTAGCCACTACTCAATGGCGCGAAGCCCAGCTCAATAGCTCTGTGCGCCGCATGTTACTGCGGCGCGTGGATGGCGTTGTGATCATGGCCTCTGAAGTCGAAACACGCTCTATTGAGCCCATTCTTGAACATAGGATTCCGATTGTGACGATCGACCGGCGCAAAGCGGAGCCTGGCTGCGGCGATGTTTGCATTGACTTTGAGTCGGGGATGCAGGCAGCAGTGCTGCACCTGAAGCACCTGGGACATCGGCGGCTCGGGTTTATCGGCGGAACAGACGGATTGAGGACGTCGCAGATCCGCTTGCGGGCCTTCCAACGCGCCCTTCAGGAAGCCGACCTCTCTTTCAATGAGCAGTTTGTCCGGGCGGGGAATTATCGTGTCGATGGCGGCGATGCAGCTATGCGTGCTTTACTTGGCAGGGCGGACCGTCCCACGGCGATTCTCACGGTAAATGACCTCACGGCGTTTGGGGCCTTGCGCGCACTGCACGCCTATGGGATTGAAGTTCCCACGCAAATGTCGGTAGTGGGTTTCGATGGCATTCAGCTCAGCGATGCTGTGCATCCGGCGCTCACGACCGTAGTAGTGCCGCTGAAGGAGATGGCGAAGAAATGCCTCGATGCGCTTGAAAAATTGAAGAAGAACACGGGCAGGCGCGGTCCATTGTTCTCTGTGGAAGGAACCCTTGTCGTGCGGGGCTCGACGGGCCCCGTATCAAGGTCTCGGAGCTGATTTTCTTTCTTACCAGCGCGCGAGAATGGACCGAATAAACGTGGTTGACAATGGAGATCAGAGACTCGATAATTTTTAAATGTATACGGATACATAACCGGACACCACCAGACCTTCAGTTCACAAGTTACCTCCTGGGCAGACCCTACCTCCACCACCGGCCTGCCCTTCTTTTTGCCTCCGGACGGAGATCAATGGTTCTCGACGACGAACCGCGTTACGTCCTGCATACGTGCGTTGAGTTTGTCTTTCTCCTGCTCGCTGAATTGCTGCTGCAAGGCAATTTCCTGCTTGGCTCGGGCCCGCTGTCCAAGATGAGCGTAGGCAAGCGCAAGACGGTAATGGGCTTTTGAGAGCTTCGGCTGAAGCGCTACACACTTTTCGAGCGCGGTTTGGCTCTCCTGCCAGTGCCCCTTCTGCTGATAAAGCACCCCCAGCTCATACCACCCTTCCGCCAGCTTAGGGTCGTTTCTGGTAGCGCGCCGGAGCAGTCGCCCGGCCTTTTCGGATGCGCCCTGATCGGCGGAATTGTGAAGCAGGCTTTCAGCCGCATAGAGGCTCGCCTGAGCATTGGAAGGATGGGTTTCCGCGAAGGTGATCATGCTGCTGCAGCCGGGAATTGAATGCGGCAGCAGGT
>DASTXK010000283.1:0-24784 GCA_035765555.1 Acidobacteriaceae bacterium | reverse complement strand
CAGCGAAATTCAGGGGCTCTTTGATAAGCTCTCGCCGCTCGGCATTGCTAGCACCGATTCGCCGGAGCATCTGGTCGCCGCGTCCGAGTTTCTGCTGGAAGGCATGTGCTCGCACCGCCGCCTCAGCCGCAGTGAGGAGCGGATTTTCTCCGCGCAGAAAAAACCGCAGCCGCCCAAGCAGGAGCGCGTCACCATGGAGGCCGAGTACTCCGAATGGCAAAGCCGCCGCACGCGCCGCGGCAGCTTTAACTAGGAACGGTCATGAAGCGCGTCTGCTACACAAAATACAACGGCGACCTGGCCTCGGAGATGGACCTTCAGGACCTGCTGAAGGCACTTTCGGATTTTCTGCTCGACTCTGGATTTCAGGACCCCTACGGCGAATATCAGTCCATGGACAGCACGCTGGACGACTTGCGCGAGGCCATTCGCCAGGCGCTTGAATCCGGCGACTTTATGGATGACCAGATGCGGGAGGCGATGGAATCACTCGCCGAGAAAGGCAAGCTGGACGAGCTGATTGACAAGCTACTCCAGCGCCTACAGCAGGAAAACTTTATATCCAGTGAATCGCCGCAATCCGGCGAGAGCCACGAGCAGCGTCCCGGAGAAATCGAGCGGCCCCAGGGCGAGGCCCGCTTTGAAGTCACGGACAAGAGCCTCGACTTCCTCGGCTACAAGGCCCTGCGCGACCTGCTCGGGTCGCTGGGAAAGGCGACCAGCGGACGCCACGCCACGCGCCACTTGGCGACCGGAATTGAGTCCGACGGCGCGACCCGTCCCTATGAATTCGGAGACGTGCTCAACCTTGACGCCACCGCCACGCTGGCTTCCGCTATTCATCGTGAAGGGCTCACCCTGCCGCTCAACATCGAATACCGCGACCTTCACGTCCATCAATGCGAGTATCAAAGCTCATGCGCCACCGTCGTCATGCTCGACTGCTCGCACTCCATGATCCTCTATGGAGAAGACCGCTTCACACCCGCGAAAAAAGTCGCCATGGCGCTCTCGCATCTCATCCGCACGCAGTATCCCGGCGACTCGCTCAACCTGGTACTCTTTCACGACTCTGCCGAGGAGATTCCGGTTTCGCAGCTTGCGCGCGTCAGAGTCGGGCCGCATTACACCAATACCCGCGAGGGGCTGCGCGTGGCCCAGCGCATTCTCAAGTCGCAGCGTAAGGACATGAAGCAGATCGTGATGATTACAGACGGCAAGCCCTCCGCGCTCACTCTTGAGGACGGACGCATCTACCGCAACGCTTTCGGGCTCGATCCGCTGGTGGTGAGCGAAACTCTTGAGGAAGTCGCGCGCTGCAAGCGCTCCAGCATCATGATCAACACCTTCATGCTCGCGTCCGATCCCAGCCTCGTGCAATTCGTGCATCAGGTTTCGCAGATGTGCCGCGGCAAGGCCTACTTCACCCGCCCGGAAACTCTCGGCGAATATCTGCTGATGGACTACATGCAGCGCCGCAGCCGCATGATTCACTGAGCGAAGCTTATTGATCCTTGCGCGAAGGACTGTCGTTCCGAATGTTCGAAAGTAATGTAGCGTCTCGGCTTGAATTCCGACGAGCGAAGCCAACAATCAAGGCGGGGAACAAACCGATAATTGCATAAAGTACGGAGTTAGATATGCAAATCAAAAGCCACCCCACTATGCCCGTTATGAGGCTTGCATTATCTAAAGCTAGCGATGCCATACATGCAGGGCAAAGTTTCATGTAAAGAAAGCCAGGGGTGGTGCTACTGACGGCGTAATAAGCCAGCATAATTAAAGGAAAAAAGAAGCCCAACGCCGCGAAATAGAGTAGTACTCGCCAGCTAATCTTCACACAAGCATCCTTTCAGGCTCTCGGCGGCTGCGCAAGGGTTATAGAGCTGAAATAAAAACAGTATTGAAGGGCGCTCATGCCTGGACGGCCAGTCCTAGACGCCTTTCTTCTGCGGCTCCCAGATGTACTTATGAATTTGTAGGCTCAGCCGCGCATTCAGCCCGTCGGCCAGCATCCACTCGACCAACTCGCGCGGATCAAGCAAGCAGTTTTCCGTCGTGCGCTCCGGTGTTGGCGTTTTGGAGAAAGCCGGCGAAAGCAGAATCCCGCCCACGCGCCCTTCCAGCGCATTATCTCGAATAAAGGCGCGGGCGTATTCGTAATCGTCGCGGTTGGTAATCACGAACTTTACTTCATCGCGCTCGGTCAGGGAGGCGAGGTTTGTCATGCGAAACCGCCCGCTCTCGCCCGATCCCGGGCACTTCACGTCGATAATCTTGTGCACGGCCTTCGGCACGTTCTCCACCGGACGCTCGCCGCTCGTCTCAATCATCAGTTCGTAGCCGCCACTCAGCAGCCTCCCCATCAGCGGAACCACTTCGCGCTCCTGCAACAGCGGCTCGCCGCCCGTAAACTCCACCAGCTTCACGGGGGCCAGCTTCTCAATCTCGGCCACTACTTCGTCTTCCGATAATTTGTAACCGCCCGTGAATGTGTATTCCGAATCGCACCAGGAGCAGCGCAGGTTGCACCCCGCCAGCCGCACAAAGATGCACGGCCGCCCGGCAAAGCTCGACTCGCCCTGAATGGATGTGTAGATTTCGATCAGATACACGGGATGCGGTTACTCGTAGTAGGTCGCGGTGGTTGTGTCGGTCTCGTAGATGGTGCAGTCCTTCACGCGCACGCGGCCCTTTGTCAGCGACGCAAGCTGCTGGTTGGTTTCGTCATAAAAGTAGCGCGCCAGATTTTCCGCCGAGGGATTGATCTCCGTGAACGGCTCCAAGTCATTCAACATCTGGTGGTCGAGCCGATCAATCACCGGACGCATCACCTGCTTCAGGTCCTTGAAATCCAGCAGCAGGCCGGAGGCGTCCAGGGCCTCGCCCTTCAGCGTAATGCGAACTTTATAGTTGTGCCCGTGCGGGTTCTCGCACTTGCCGCGATAGTTCCTCAGGAAATGTCCTGACGAAAACTCGCGCTCCACCGTAACTTCATACATGAGCTTTAGCTTTCCAGGGCAGACGCGCCCTGTCTATATTGTAGCTTCCGGCTGTGGCCCGGATTCGGGGGATGCCTATTTGCGCCGCTTGCGTGCGCGCGCCTGGCGCTCCCGCGCCCGCCGGTCCACCTGCTCAAACATGGCTGTCATCATGCCCAGCAGCGCCACAATCAATCCGCCGACAGTCAAAAACAGCGCGGTCGTCTTCCACAGCGAACCGTTGCCCGGAAGCCCCTGCTGAAACCCGCTCCCCACAAACGTCATGCCAAAGGAGAACAGCGCGAACAGCAGCAGGGTTCCGGCCAGAATGTAGAGGTTGCGGGCCATTTCTACTTTTATGCTAACCGAGAGTTGCTCCTGGTCATCAGCAAACGCATTTTCTAGAAGGGCCGGGTTCCTCCCAGCGGAATCTCCACAGAGGCCGCCAGGGTGCGCGTTCTCGCATCTGCGATGGGGTGGATCGAGCCGATTAACTGTGCTGCCAGCCCCTGCTTTGCCGGACGATGCAAAGCACGATGATTCAATACATAGCTGCCAACGAGAAAGCCGATGGCTTGACCGACCACGATGTCCGAGGGGAAATGTTGGTTGGCCAGAATACGAGAAATGCTGACCGTCTCGGCAAATCCATAGGCGGGAACCACGATATACCAGCGCGGATACTCCCCGGCGATCACCCGAGCCAATGCCATGGTCGCTGTCGCATGATCGGACGGAAAAGATGTGTCCCATCCCCAATGGCTTGTTCCAGCCGGCCAGAAATCTCCTTGTCCGTTGCCTTGGCGCGGACGCTGGCGGTTGGAGACAAGCTTGGTTGCGAGTGTCACCGTTCCGGAGTCGATGACAGCCTCAGCCGCCAATCGTCCGGTTTCCGCCAGCTTTGGATTATTTTTGGCAAGGCCGATGAAGTAAATTCCCGCACCTTCCGCACCGGTTGCCCAGAAGGAACCGAAGTTCGCGATCTTGTTCGCAGTATCGGTGCGCGCCGCGTCCACGCCAACAACCTGCGCGGCATCGGCATCGTAGGCAAAAGCTAATCCGGTAGCTGCGCCTAGTGGCGCCAGCCAATAGGCATCCCGTGGCTGTAAACGGAGCGGGCTGGTAAAAATGCCCTTTTCGTCCTCACCCAGATCCTGAATACAGCGACCAAGACGGGTGATGCCGCAGATGGGTTGCTCGTTTTGCACGCGCGCACTCGGAAGCGCAGACGTATTGTCCTGGGCGGAATTGTCCGGCATGATCGGGTCCCGGGGCGCATTTCCGCTTCCATCGAAATTGCTGCGAATCAGGCTCGGGCTCTGCACCAGTCGAAAATTGAGGCCTGGGTTGATCGGCAGGATATGGGATTGCGAGTGCGCGAGCGGAGCGACAAGGGCGAGAACGATGAATCCTGCAAGGGGAAGAGATCGACGCATACTTCTTGATGCCTTTCGGAAGAATTTCGCTGAGGGAGAGCTACCGCCAACCGTGCTCCTTGAATATGAGCCGGTATTTCTTACCTGGCCGGTTTAGCCGCTGAAGAACTCCTCCACTGCCGCTATGTCCTGCGTCATTCGATACGGCGGCAGGCTTTCCAGAAACACTCGCCCGTAGCGCGCGCGCTGAATCCTCGGGTCGAGCAGCATCAGCACGCCTCGGTCTTCGAGCGAGCGAATCAGCCTGCCGAACCCCTGCTTGAGCGTAATGACGGCTGACGGCACCTGATACTCCATAAAAGGATTGCCGCCGCTCTCCTCAATCGCGCGCATCCGCGCCTGCACCACCGGATCGCTCGGTACCGCGAACGGCAGCCGGTCGATAATCACGCAGCTCAGCGCCTCGCCTTGCACGTCCACTCCCTGCCAGAAACTGGATGTGCCAAACAGCACCGCATTCGGAGTTTCCCGAAACTGCTCCAGCAGCGCCTTGCGCGGGGCCGTCCCCTGCAGCAGCAGCGGATATCCCAGCTCCGAAGCCAGCCGCTCATACAAATCCCGCATCTGGCTGTAGCTGGTGAACAGGCAGAACGCCCGTCCTCGCGTAATCTCCAGCACGCGCCGAATCCGCTCCGCCGCCCGCTTCTGAAAATCCTTGTCCCTCGGGTCCGGCATCTCCGGAGGCAGATACAGCACCGCCTGCTCGCCATAGCGGAAATGCGAAGGGACCACCAGCTCACGCGCATCGCGCAATCCAAGCCGCTTCCGGATATGCTGGAACCCGCCCTGCACCGTCAGCGTCGCCGACGTGAGCACGACGCTGGGAAACTCCTCAAACAGCAGCGCGGCCAGCAACTCCGAAACATCAATCGGAGTCGCCTGCAAATGCGTGCTCACGCCGCCCTGCCGCCCGCCGCGCCGCTCCAGCCAGAAGACCGTGTTCCGGTCTTCGGCCTCCAGCAAAAACTTCAACTGCTCGCGAACATCCGCCGCGCGCTTCCGCAGTGGAGCAGCCTCTTCCGCGCCCCGCACCCGCTCCAGTTCGCCTTCCAGCCGATGCAGCCCGTTCAGCACGCCGAGGTATAAATCGCCCTGCGCTTCGAGAAACTCTTCCCGCGCCCCAAACTGCATCCGCCCTTCGCTCCCAGCCCCGCGCGGCAGAGCGCCAAAGAACAGACGCGCCCGCTCCCGCACCATCTGCGCGGCGCTTACAATGTCCGTGTTCAGAGCGCCCTTGGCCCGCAACATCGTCTCCACATCGCGCGCCAGTTCCTCAAACCGAACGTTGCTCAGGCTTATGCCGAAGTAGCTCGACGCCACGTCCTCCAGTTCGTGCGCCTCATCAAAAATCACAATCCCGGCGTCCGGCAGCACGCCGGCATCCGGAGCGCCCCTCGCCTGCTGCTTGATGGCAAGATCGGCGAAGAACAAGTGGTGGTTCACGATGATCACATCGCTCTCCGCCGCCCTGCGCCGCATTTCTGTGATGAAGCATCGCTCGTAATCCGGACACGCCTGCCCCAGGCACGCTTCGCCGCGTGCGTCCAGTTTGGCCCAAAGCTGACTCGCCTCCGGCAGATCCGCAAGCTCCACGCGGTCGCCGGTTTCGGTGGTCTGCTCCCACTCGGCAATCGCCTGGTATTGAGAAATCTCTTCCAGCCCATTCAGAATCGGCTGGTTACGGAGCGCGTACAGCTTGTGGCGGCAAAGATAATTCGCGCGGCCCTTCATGTAGCAGACGCGCAGCGGCCCCAGCAGCGACTCAAGAAAGGGAATGTCCTTGAAGAAAAGCTGCTCCTGCAAATTTTTCGTTCCGGTGGAGATGATGACCCGCTGCCCAGACCGCAGCGCGGGCAGCAGATAGGCCAAGGTCTTTCCCGTTCCGGTCCCGGCTTCCACAATCAGGTGACGGCCTTCTTCCAAGGCCCGCTCCACGGCCCTCGCCATTTCGAGCTGTCCCTTGCGAAACTCATAGGGAAGCTCCGAGCGCGCCAGCACGCCGCCCGGCGCGAAAAAGTCGTACAGCGAGGGCAGGGAAGACGCGGTTTGGGTGGCCGAGGACATTCTGGTTACAAGGATATTCGCAGGAGGGCCAATTGCAGCATCAAGGCTGATAAAACTCAATTTCCTTCATCGGATAATGCTTTCGGTTTCGCGTCCAGAGCATCGCCCCGTTTTGTACTGCCGCTGCGGCAATCAGCGCTTCGCCCAAACCGATGTTATGACTCCTCCGATATTGCCTCAGGTAATCGCCCGCCTGTTGCGCCGCTTCGTGGCCGATAGGTACGCACGCAAGGGCCTGAAAAAGAGAGCGTATCAGGCTATGCTCTGATGGCAACGCTCCGGCCCACAATTCCGCGGCAGTAACGGCTGAGTACAGAATGGATGTCCTGGACCCGATCAATTCCAGCCAGCGCGATGTGATGCCCTTGTCTCTGCCGCGGCACACCTCAATCAGGATGTCGGAATCAACAAGGATCGTCACTGATTCTCCAGCCTCTCCAGCCGGGTGTCATGCCGCAACTCCCGGATGTAGGCCTCCGAATCCGCGAACTCAGGACGGTCTTTCCACATCCCCACGATTGCTCTCATCGCCTGTGCGCGCTCTTCCAGCCGGTTCATATATCGCTCGCGCGCCGCGCGGCGCACCAGTTCGGAAATCGTGGTCTTCTCCCGCCGCGCCTCCCGGTGCAGCGCGTTCCACAAACTTTCATCCAGATAAAGCTGCGTCCGTTTCATGATGTATAAGTATACATCGCCATTGTTTTGCGGCGTATCAATCCCGCTCCACGCTTGGCCCAAAACCGTTTCTCCGCGCTCCAATTCGCCTGCTTCAATTGCTTCGCAGCGCCGTCCTGTGTTACATCCGATATATGCGCGAATGGATGCGCGAGAAAATGAGACGACGTTCCAAGCGTGGCCCCAACAACTCCGAGGCCACAGGAAAGATAGGCCAGGAAATCCCCGCGAATCAGCCGGCTCCCCTGCGCCCTTCTTACGAAGCTGCTCCCGTCGAGGCGGTCAGCGAACACCCGGAGCCTGAAATTACCTCCCCTCTTCCCCTCGCGCCGGAGGCTGCCGAATTTGGCGCGCCAGCCGGTGCGCCTGAAAATGCAGCCCGCCTCGAAGTGGAGACCCAGCCCGAATCGCCCTCGGTGCCGCCGCCCGCTCCCCAGGCCGCCGGCCAGCCAGCCGGCCCCAAGGGATACGTGGTCCTGACGATCGGACTCCCCGGCTCAGGCAAAACCACATGGTTCAAGCGTCGCGGCGTCAACCCGCTTTCGTCGGACATGCTGCGCGCCATCCTGTTCGACGACATTGACGAGCAGCGCTACCAGGGCCTGGTCTTCTCCACCCTGCGCTCGCTGCTGCGCGCCCGGCTGATCGCCAAAATGCCGTGGAACTACGTGGACGCGACCAACCTCTCGCCCCACGAGCGACGCCAGTGGATCAAGATGGCCAAGAGCTTCGGCTACGAGGTCCAGGCCGTCTTCTTCGATGTCCCGCTGGAGATTTGCCTCGCGCGCAACCACAAACGCGAGCGCACCGTGAGCGACGAAACCATGCAGAAGATGGCCGAGCGCCTGCGCCCGCCCAACTTCAAGGAAGGCTTCTCAAAGATCGTGGTGGTTCGCGTCAAGAACCCCCAGGCCGAAGCCATCCCCGAAACCGTATAGCAGCAACTTTGGGGCGCCCTACGAATCCGGGTGCCCCATCCTTGACGCGCTTCTTGCGTCAAGGATGGGGCTGATCCCGCTCACTGCTTCTTCGACACCACCAGCACCAACGCCACGCCGTCCCACGTCTCTTTGCCCGCCCCCTTCGGCGGACGCGCGCTGAACGGCATCACCCCCACCCGTTTCGAGTCTAGGTGAAACTGCTGTTGCAGATACTCACTTACCGCAATCGCCCGCTCGCGTGATACAAAATACTGCTGGTTTGCGCGCGCGGGTTCAGGTCTGGGCAGAGGCACCTGGCGGCGACAGGCGAAGGTACGGAACTGCGGACCGCCCGCTCCACGTTAATAGGTGGTGTTGTTGTTGTCGCTGGCGGCATCCATGTAGGCGACGTCCGTGGCGGTCCCGGAGACGGTGACGTTGGAGTTGTCGCGCTCGGTCATGTCGGCTGTGTTGTAGATATAGACCTGTCCGCCTTCGGCTGTGTAGACCTTGTGGAGTCCGGTGACGGGGGCGATGCCGGTGGCGTCTCCCTTGTAGGCGTCAAGCTTCACGGCATCCGTGGAAGTGTTGAACATGGTGAGGCAGCCGTACTGGGAGCCAGTGGTGGCCTGGGCGTTCTTGTAGGTCTCGCCGGAGGTGCATTGGGAGGAGCCGATCCAGAGCGTGTTGTCGTCGCCGAAGACCATTTTGTTATGGGCGCCGTCGCTGATGGGATAAGTTCCGCTGATCTGGCCGGTCTGGTCGTTGAGGATGGTGAGGAAGCCCTGGAAGAGGCCGTCCTGCTGCAACTGCTGGCCGGCGACATACAAGGTGTTGCCGTTGAAGATGGCGTTGGTGGCTCCGCCGGGAATGGCAATGTTGTGGTCGGCTACGAGCGCGATTCCCTTGGCTCCGGAGGTGTTGCCGTTGAGCGAGGACGCAACGATCGGAATGACGGTGGCCGAGGCGGTGGCTCCGCCGCATTCAGGGCCGCAGTTCAGGACATAGGCGGCTGATCCGTCGGGCGAGAAGACGGCCTTGACGGGATTATCAAAGCTGGCATTGGGGCCGGTGCTGACGGGAAAGGCGCAGAAGGCGGGCAGGTTCTGCGGCTCGCAGTCCTGAGCGTTGAGGTAGTGCTGCGGGTCGACGGAGCGCGCGGCGGCCTGCTGCTGGTCGAGGGTGAGGCCAACGACGCTATAGACGCTGAAGGAGTCGCTGGGCGCGGTGCCGATCTGGCTGTTGGGGCCCTGGGTCGAATTGCGGACAAAGGCGAGGGCGATGGTTCCGCCGGGATTGATGGAAACCTTGTAGACGTTGGGCAGGTTGAGAACGTAGGAGGTGTTCTTCGTGAGGTCGGCCACCACCAGCACATGCAGGTCGCTATTGGCCGCGTAGACGAACTGACGGGCGCGGTCGATGAAGATGCTGGACGAGGTGCCGGGGGGGAGCTTGATTCCGGCGCCGGTTTTTTCCTGCGCGTAGCTGACCATCACGAACTGGCCGTCGGCGCTGGCGATTCCGCCAACCTGCTCTTCCGGCATGTTCTGGATAGTGATCGGCAGGGAGCCGGCGTATCCGGCGATGGAGAACGCGCCCAGATTGGTGTTATAGGCGTGCCGAATGTCGTAATAAGCGTCAACGAAGGGGAGGGCGCCCTTGGAGAATCCGCTGGGGTTCTGTTCGGCGATGAGGACGCGGTTGAGCACTTTGCTCGGTGGAAGCTGGCGGCCTGCGAAGTAAAAGTTCTTGCCGCAGGAGGTGAGCAGAGTCGCAGACGCCAGCAGGAGGAGCGCACCGACGCCGAAAGCCGTAAAACTTCTTTTCTTCAAATCCAGAAAACCTCGCAAAGCGTGGGAAAGGTAAGTATACAGGGTTGAACGACCGCTCGGCCCGTCGTGGGCGCATTTGGCTGTGGGGTGGTGGCAATGCGGCCGGTGCTGGAATACCATGACGGGAAGGTATTTTGATGACGGACCGTATTCAGAAAATGTTCGGCGGCCGCACCATTCTTTGCGATGGGGCGATGGGCACAACGCTGTATGCGAAGGGTGTCTATATTAATCGCTGTTATGACGAGCTGAATTTGTCGCAGCCGGACCTGGTGCGCTCGGTGCATGACGATTATTTGCAGGCCGGGGCCGAGCTGATTGAGACCAATACTTTTGGAGCAAATGCTTTCCGGCTGTTGCGCTACGGATGCCAGGACCAGGTGTTCGCCATCAACAAGGCCGGAGCGGAGATTGCGCGGCAGGCCGTCCACCAGATTGAGGACAAGCAGGCCGGGAAGGCCTGGGTCGCCGGAGCCGTGGGGCCGTTGGGGGTTCATCTGGAGCCGCTGGGAAAGACGGGGCTGGACGAGGCGAAGGCCGCGTTTGCGGAGCAGATTCGGGGGTTGGTGGCCGGCGGGGTGGACCTGCTGGTGATCGAAACGATTGTGGCGCTGAATGAAGCCGAGCAGGCGATTCTTGCGGCGCGGGAGGTTGCTCCTGACCTGCCGGTGCTGGCCATGGTTACGGTTGACGAGGACGCGAACTGCCTGGATGGGGCGAGTCCGGAAGCCGCCGCCGCAAGGCTGGAGGCCGCAGGCGCCGACGCGATCGGCTGCAACTGCAGCGCGGGTCCGGCGACGGTGCTGACGGCAATTGAGCGGATGAGCACGGTGAGCAGTCTGCCGCTGGCGGCGATGCCGAATGCGGGGACTCCGCGGGCCGTGGATGGGCGGAACATTTATTTGTGTTCGCCGGAGTACATGGCGAGCTTTGCGCGGAAGTTTTTGAAGGCGGGCGCGCAGTTTGTGGGCGGCTGCTGCGGGACGACCCCGAACCATATTCGGGCGATCAAGTCGGCGATTCGCGCGGTGGAAGCTCAGAAGACGGCGAAGCCGGTGGCGGCGCGGGAAGCGATTGTGACGGAGACGCCTCCGGCGCCGCTAGAGCAGCGGTCGAAGATCGGGCGGCTGATTCACGATGGGACGTTCGTGACGCTGGTGGAGATTGTTCCGCCGAAGGGGATTGACTGCACGAAAGAACTGGAAGGCGCGGCGCTGCTGGCCGGGCGCGGCATTCATGGAATTAATGTTCCGGACTCGCCGCGGGCCTCGGCGCGGATGAGCGCGCAGAGCCTGTGCATTCAGATTCAGCAGAAGGTGGGCATCGAGACGGTGCTGCACTACACGTGCCGCGACCGCAACGTGCTGAGCATTCAGAGCGACCTGCTGGGGGCGTCGTCAATCGGGCTGAAGAATATCTTGTGCCTGACGGGAGACCCTCCGAAGCTGGGGAATTATCCCGACGCGACAGCGGTGTTTGACGTGGACGCGATTGGGCTGGTCAATATAGTGCGGCGGCTGAATCATGGGCTGGATATTGGGGGGAATCCGATTGGGGCGTCGACGGGATTTACGATTGCGGCGGCGGCGAATCCGGGTGTTCCGGACATTGATAATGAGGTGCGGCGGTTCGCCTATAAAGTGGAGGCGGGCGCGGAGTACGCCATCACGCAGCCGGTATTTGATCTGCGGCTGCTGGAGGTTTTCCTGAAACGGATTGAAGGCTTCCGGATTCCGATTATCGCGGGAATCTGGCCGCTGACGAGCCTGAGGAATGCCGAGTTCATGAAGAACGACCTGCGGGTTTCGGTTCCGGACAGCATTTTGCTGCGGATGCAGCAGGCCTCGACGCCAGAGCTGGCGCGCACCGAGGGCGTGCGGATTGCGCAGGAGATGCTGGCAGCCGCGCGCGGCATGGTGCAGGGCGTGCAGGTGAGCGCTCCGCTGGGCCGGTATGCGCTGGCCGCGGATGTGATTTCCGGGGTGCTGGAGCCGAAGGGCGAGAAGTCCGAGGGGGCCGCCGTTGCAAAACTTTGAGCAGTCTCTGAAGCAGCTCGAAGTCATTGTGGCGCAGATGGAGCGCGGCGATGTGTCGCTGGAGGAGTCGGTGAAGCTCTTTGAGGAAGGCGCGAAGCTGGCGGAGCAGTGCAAGCAGCAGCTTGCGGAGGCCGAGGGTAAGGTGGAGATCCTGATCAAGCAGCGGAACGGCGCGATGAAGCGCGAGCCGTTTGTATGAGGGCTCATCCCATGTCTCTGCGGGACATGGGGCACCCGCACCCGTCACCCGTCGTAAGTCTGTTCCCCACTCAAGCCAAAAGCGGGCTTGAATGGGGCACCCGTCACCTATCTCAACCCACTCGCTAATTGTGGCGGATGATCTTTGCGTCTCCGGGTTTTACGTCGCCGCAACTGGCAGCCAGGTAATGCGAGTTGAAGGTCATGTCCATGGTGAGGTTCTGGCCATTTGGTCCCGGAGTGCTGCTGGTCATGTGGGCTGAGCCCTGACCATGCTCGTTGTCGACAACATGCATCTCCCAATGCCCGTTAGTTGTCGCGCCGTTTTCCGACTTGCAGCTTATATCGAATGAAACGCTGCGCGGAGTCACCTGACGGTTGGTGGTCTTGCAGTCGCTGTCGGGGGGCTTGTTCATGTCAGCCATCTGCTTTTGCCACTCTTCGGGCGTGAGGCAGCCCTGGGTGACGAGGGTGTGGGTGCCTCCGGGAAGGCTGCGCCCCATGGCCTTGAGTTGCGCGGCCACGTCGGGCGGAAGCTGAAGACCGGCGATATGCGAAGTGGAGGAGGTTTCCCAAAGCCCCATTTTGACTGGCGGCGGAGCGGCTGGCGCAGCGGTTTGCGCGCCCGCGACAGCGGCGCAGAGCAGAATCATGCAGGTTGGAATGTGGCGCAGGGACATCGGGATTCTCCGCAATTGCCTCGGCAGGCTGAACGATTCTGTTTTGTATCACAACGCCCTTACGACAATCGAATGGGCTTTTGATGGCGTGATAAGGTCATTTGCTTTTGGGCAAATGCGGTGGATTCACTTCTTGCGCGGGCGGGCCTGCTTTTTTGACCCGGGCTTCGCATTCGCGCCAAGCTGTACGAGCGCAGCCAGCTCCTTGAGGTATTGGTGGAGCGGGCGGGCGGGGCGTCCCCAGTGGACCACGCCCGCGCCCTTCAGTTTTTTGTGCGTGAGCACGCCGGAGCCGGAGCCGAGGATGACGCCCTCGCCGACTTCCGCGTGGTCGCCAATGCCGACCTGGCCGCCGACGACGGCATTTGCGCCTATGATGCAGGAGCCTGAGATTCCGGTCTGGGCCGCGATAACGACGTTCGGCTCGACGCGGACGTTGTGACCGATGTGGACGAGGTTGTCGATTTTGACACCGCGGGCGATGCGGGTTTCCTCAAGCGCGCCGCGGTCGATGGTGGTGTTGGCTCCGATCTCAACGTCGTCTTCAATGACGAGGCGGCCCTGCTGCGGAAACTGCGTGTATTCGCCAGTGTCGCCGTCGCGGACATAGCCAAAGCCATCTGAGCCGAGCACCGCGCCCGCATGGACGACGACGCGGTCGCCGAGTTCCGTGCCTGGATAGATGACGACGCGGGGATAGATGCGGCACTCGCGGCCCAGCTTGACACCGCGTCCGATAATTGCGCCCGCGCCGATGGTGGATTCATCGCCGAGATGCGCACCGTCTTCAATGACGGCGTGGGCGGCGACTGCGATGTGGCGTCCGCGAACTACATCGGGGGCAATTTGCGCGGTGGGGTGAATGCCGGCTTCGACTTCCCTGGTGCAGAGCAGCTTGGCCGCGCGCGCGAAGGCCAGCTTGGGTTGAGCAGCGACGAGGAGGGCCTTGTCGGAGTCTCCGGCTGCGGCGTTGATTTTGGACGAGACAATGATTGCGCCGGCGGAGGAAGACAGCGCGTCGCGGAGAAGGGAAGCGTCTTCGGCAAATACGACATCTGTTGGTCGCGCGGTTTTGATGGAGGCGACTCCGGTGAGGTCAAGCGCGGGGTCGCCGCGAAGTTCGGCTTTCAGCAATTCAGCTAACTGGACAAGTCGCACGCAAAACTCCTATTCACCTTCGGGGCGGGTCTTCCATCTGCGATGCACCCACAGCCACTGGTCAGGATACCGCCGGACCCAGGCTTCGATGACAGCGGTGAAGCGGGCCGTGTTGGCGAGGGCGTCGGCTTCGTCGTTGCCGGTGGAGATGAGCGGGATTTCTTCGCCGAAGCGCAGAACATATTTTTGCTCCGCTTCTTCCCATAGCATGAAGCCGGGCAGCACGGCCGCTCCGGTCTTGAGGGCCACGCGCGCGAGGCCGGAGGCGGTGTAGGCGGGCCGTCCAAAGTAGGGCACGAAGACGCCCTGCGGCGGGGTCATGTTGGTGTCCATGAGGATGCCGACGGTTTCGCCGTTCCGCATGGCGGCGAGCAGGCCCCGGGCAAAGTCGTCCTTGTGGAGCACACGGTTGCCGTGCAGGCAGCGTATGGAGTTGACGAGGCGGTCGACGCGAGGGTTGTCCAGACGGCGGATGACGATGCTCATGGGATGGCCCATGAGCGAGTGGTAATAGCTGGACAGTTCCCACGCGCCGAGATGGCCGGTGACGATGAGCACGCCCTTGCCGCGTTTTTGAGCCGCGAGGAAATTCTCCAGTCCGTCGTAGCGGAGGAAGCGTTGCGTGTTGTCGCGGGTGTAGCGCGGCATCTGGCAAAACTCGGCCAGGAGCCAGCCGAGGTTGCGATAGAGACGGCGGAGAATGCGCTGGCGGTCGGCGGCGGATTTTTCAGGAAAGGCGAGCTGGAGGTTCCGGAGGCCGACGGTGCTGAGGCGGCGAAGCGAGAGATGGGCAAGCGCGCCAACGCCCGCTCCCAGTCCGCGAGCCACGGGGCGGGGCAGGTTTCCGAGCAGCGCGACCAGCGCGCGCACGACCGCATACTCCAGGTATCTCCGCATTGCAAAAGGTATGGCCAGTGTAAATGGCGGTGGCTAGAAGTGGTTTTTGAGCACCCAGCCGGCAAGCACCAGCACGGGCGAGGGGCCAGGCTCAATCTGGTGGAGTTGGCCGAGGGTGGTTTTGGTGATGCGCTGATCGGGCTGGGCGGCGCGGGAGATTGCGGCGCAGGGCAGGTCGGGGGGAAGGCCCTGCGAGCGCCACTCGGCTGCAAGCGCGCTAAGGTCGCGGCCCGGCATGTAGACGACGCGGGTAGGCTCGGGGATGGCCGGAGGGCCGCCGGTGGCGTGGTGTCCGCTGGAAAAATGGACGCTTGAGGAGGCGCGGCGGTCGGTGAGCGAAAGGCCGAGCGATGCCGCCGCGGCGAAGGCGGCGGTGATTCCGGGAACGACTTCAAAGGCCACATTGGCCTCGCGGAGGGCGTCAATTTCCTCGGCGGCGCGGCCAAAGACGAGCGGGTCTCCGCTCTTGAGGCGCACGACGGAGCGACCCGCGCGCGAGTGCTCGATCATGAGCGCGTTGATTTCCGCCTGAGTGATTTTCTTTTTGCCGCAACGCTTGCCGACGTTTTGTGCAAGAGCGTCGGGATGAGCCAGGGTCAGAATTTTTTTGGGGACGAGGTCGTCGGTCAGGACCACGTCCGCCGTGGCGAGGAGACGGGCGGCGCGGGCGGTAAGCAGGTCGGGATCGCCGGGGCCCGCTCCGACGAGATAGACGCGGCCAGCGACAGCGCGGCCCAGGCCGAGGACGCGGGTTGAGCACGCGGGCGAGTCGCAGACCTGGCGCTCAGCAAGGCGATGCAGCAGAAGGCGGCGGTCTTCACCGGGGTCCATTTGGGCGAGGACTTCGCGGCGGAGGCGTCCGGTTTCAGTAAGCCAGGGACCGAGGTCTTCAGGCAACTGCGCGTCGATTTCCTTTCGCAAACGCTGGGCGAGTGCGGGGCTTTCGCCCGCCGTGGAGATGGCGATCTGGAGGTCGCCGCGCGAGACGACGGAGCCGAAATAGAAGTCGCAGTGGGGAGGGTCGTCGACTGAGTTGCAGAGGATGTTTCGCTCGACGGCGGCATCGTAAACGGCGGCGTTTACGGCGGGGTCGTCAGTGGCGGCGATGACGAGGAAGGTGTGGTCGAGGTCGTTGGAGGCGAAGGCGCGCTGTTCGACGGAGATGGATCCGGCGGCGGCGAGGGCGGCGATATCAGGATCAATGCGCGGAGCGATGACGCGGACGCGGGCTTCGGATGCGAGCAGCGATTGAACCTTTTGCGCGGCAACGGCTCCCGCTCCGACGATGAGGCAGGGTCGGTGGGCCAATTTAATGAATGCCGGAAAGAGGCTCATCGGTAAGGGACCAGCGGTCAGGAGAGATGTTCCCCACTCAAGCAAAATGCGCTTGAGTGGGCCACCCACAAAACTTTATCCCACGTCTCAGAATCGAGACGTGGGGCACCCACTTCGTATTCGTCACGTCCTTAGACCGCGGCCAGGACGGGTTCGCCGGCGAGCAGGTCTTTCAGCTCGGAGGTTTCGTGGCGGGCGAACCATGCGCGCAGGTTTTCTCCTTCGGCGCGGTCTTCAAGATAGGCGCGCAGCAGGCGCTCGATGGCATCGGGAACCTCGGTTGCTGGGGCGCGGTATCCGGTGACGCGAGAGAGTCCGGCGTGCTTGCCCAGCGCGCCGCCGAGGACGAAGTTGTAGGCGTCCACCATCTGGCCGTTGTGCTTCGCCTTTTTGCCTTCGAGGCCGATGTCGGCGATCCAGTGCTGTCCGCAGCCGTTTGGGCAGCCGGTGATGTCGAGCTTGATCTGCTGGTCGAATCCGGGCAGGCGGTCTTCGAGTTCTTCGACCAGCCACTTTGCGAAGCCCTTGGTTTCGGTGATGGCGAGCTTGCAGAATTCGGTCCCGGTGCAGGCGATGGTCCCGCGCCAGAACTCGGTCCCTTCGACGCGGAAGCCGATGCCGTGCAACTCGTCGACGAGGTCGCGTGTGCGCTCCGTGGGGACGTTGACGATGACGAAATTCTGCATGACGGTGGTGCGGAGTTCGCCTCCGTTGACGCCGTACTTTTCAGCGAGGTTGGCGGCGGCGATCAACTGGTCTCCGGTGACGCGGCCGCGCAGCACGGATGCGCCGACGTAGCTGAGGCCGGGCTGCTTCTGCGCGTGGACGCCGACGTGGTCGCGGAGGACATCGCTGGGGATTTTTTCTTCCGGGGCGGGATCGAATTTGACGCCGAGCCGGGTTTCAATTTCGTTGAGGAAGCGTTCCGGTGTCCAGTCATAGACCATGAACAGATACTTGAGGCGGGCCTTATCGCGGTTCTCGCGCAGCACCTGCTGGTCGCGGAAGATCAGGCCAATGGTGCGGGCCACGTCCACCACCTGTTCGGGGCGGACGAAAGCATTCAATTTGACGGCGAGATGCGGCTCTTTGGAGAGGCCTCCGCCGACGCGGACGGTGTAGCCGATTTCGTCTCCGCGACGGACGGCGGTGAAGGCGCCATCGTTGAGTTCGGGATAGCAGCACCAGCTTGAGCATCCGGTGACGCAGAGCTTGAACTTGCGCGGCAGGTTGACGAAATCTTCATTGCCGATGATGGCGCGGGCTACCTTGAGCGAAAGCTCGGAGGCATCGACGATTTCCTCGGCATCAACGCCGGCCAGCGGGCAACCGGTGATGTTGCGGGCCACGTCGCCGCAGGCCCCCTTTGGGGAGAGGCCGATTTTGTGGAGCGTGTCGACGACCTCGGGCAGCGACTCGATGGTGAGCCAGTGCAACTGGATATTCTGGCGGGTGGTGATGTCGCACATGTTGCGCGCGTACTTCTTGACGAGCTCGCCGATGGCCCTCACCTGATACGCCTTGAGCAGGCCGTTGGGGGTGCCGATGCGCATCATGAAGTATTCGGACATGAGGCCCTGGCCACCCTTGCCGCCGATGGCGCCGATGCCGTCTCCCTGGGTGTAAGTGCCCCACCAGCGGAAGTAGGAGTCGATCCATTCGGGGGTGACGCTGGAGCGGCCCTCGCGGGCGAACTGGCGCACTTCGTCGAAGGCCTGCCAGGGATTTTTCTCGCGCTTGAGGCGCTCGACCTTCTGGGCCTTGGTTTCTTTGACGGGCGCGGCTGCCGGGGTATCAGTCATCTTTTCTGAAAGTCCTCTCGCGGTGCAAGCAGAAGTGTTCTGGAAATAAAAAACCCACCGAAAGAAAAGGTGGGGCGTCGGCGAGTGCGGCTGAAGACAGATCAGCAACAGGTCCGGCGCGGAGCCGAACAACAACACATCGCGTTCAGGAACATGGACATCTTGAGTAGATGGTACACGGCTGGAAGCTCCCGGCGCAAGAGAATTTTGGAGTTTTCGTCCATTTGGAGGATGACAGACGCCCCCCTTTGGGGGGATGATGTAGGCCAACCTGTCCATCCCCCAAAGAAACGGGGGAGTCGTATGAGCCGGATTTCCCGCCGGAATTTTCTGAACGTTGGAGCGGCCGCCGCAGCCGCCTTTGCGGCGAGTCCCGCGCTGGCGGTCGCCGACCGCGCCGATGTGGAGGGGAAGGGCAGGCCGGCGCCCATTCGGCTGGGCCTTGCGAGCAACACGTTTCGCAATTTTTCGCGAGCAGATCTGATTGCCTGCATGAAGCAGCTTCGAAACCTGGATCTTAACGCCAGAGATTCGGGTCACCTGCCGAGAGATCCCGCGCGGGAAGCCGCTGCGCTCGCTGATTATGCGGCGAACGGGATAAGCCTCCATGCGGTTGGGACCATTTCCTTCCAGGAGGACAGCGATGAAGACATTCGGGCAAAGTTTGAATACGCCAAACGCGCGGAGGTGCGGGTGATTGTCGCCGGCTATCCCGCGCCGGAAGCGCTGCCGCGCATTGAGAAGCTTGTGAAGCAATTCGATATTTCTTTCGCGATTCATAACCACGGGCCGGAGGACAAGGCGTGGCCCACGCCGAAGTCGGTGCTGAATGCCGTAAAGCAAATGGACCCGCGCATGGGCTGCTGCATTGACGTGGGCCACACGGTTCGCGCCGGGGCTGATGTGATGGAGGCCGTTTATGCCGCCGGGCCGCGTCTGTTCAATATGCACATGAAAGACCTGACCGACTTTCACGATGAGGCCAGCCAGGTGCCCGTAGGGCAGGGACGGATGCCGGTTCGTGAGATATTCAGGTCGCTGGCGGCCATACGCTATCCGGGATTTGTTGATCTGGAATACGAGGTGAATCCTGAAAACCCCATGCCCGGAGCCATTGCCAGCTTCGCCTATATGCGGGGAGTGCTGGCCGGGCTGGGCTGCCCTAACTGCGGGTGAACACGCTCCGCCCACGTCTCAATCGAGACGCGGGGCACCCGCACCGGCGATAAATCCATGCCGGATGAGGTATAAGGGCTGAGGATGATCGACCCTCACAGCCTTTACCTGCTGATTGCCGCGTTTGTCGCCGTCGTCGGACTGATTCTTCTGGTCGCGGTGGCGAAGCTGAACCCGTTCATCACGCTGCTGGTTGTTTCGCTGGCGCTGGCGGTGGCCGCGGGAATGCCTCCGGACGCCATTCTCCATTCGTTTGAAGCGGGACTGGGCGGCACGCTGGCGCATATCGCCGTGGTGATTGCCCTGGGCACGATGCTGGGCAAGATGATGGCCGAGTCGGGCGGGGCGGACCAGATCGCGTACACGCTGATCCGGCTGTTCGGCGAAAAACATGTCCACTGGGCGATGGTGGTGATAGGCCTGATTGTGGGCCTGCCCGCATTTTTTGAGGTGGGCTTTGTGCTGCTGATTCCCATTGCCTTTACGGTGGCGCGGCGCACGCGGACCTCTCTGGTGATGGTGGGCCTGCCGATGGTCGCGGGGCTTTCCGTGGTGCATGGGCTGGTGCCGCCGCACCCGGCGGCGATGCTCGCTGTGACCATTTTCCACGCCGACGTGGGCAAGACCATTTTCTATGGGCTGCTGATCGGGATTCCGACGGCGATTATCGCGGGGCCGATTTACGCCAAGATCATCGCGCCGCGCATCCAGCTTGCGGAAGAGAACCCCATGGCCGAGCAGCTCGCCGACCGTGATCCGGATGCTGCGGCGGGGCGCGAGCTGCCCAGCTTTGGGTTGACTCTGTTCACGATTCTGCTGCCGGTGTTCTTGATGCTGGTGGGAAGCTGGGCAAGCGCGAGGCAGGGCGGCGCGGTGATTGCGGCGCTGCGCCTTGTAGGGAACGACGATATGGCGCTGCTGATTGGCGCGCTGTTCAGCTTTTATGCGCTGGGGACGCGGCGCGGATTTTCGCGGCAGACGATTTTGCGCTTCTCAAACGAGAGCCTTGCGCCGACGGCCATGGTCACGCTGCTGGTGGGCGCGGGCGGGGGCTTTGGGCGCGTTCTGCAGGACAGCGGAGTGGCGCATGCGGTAATTACGTTGGCCCTGCACAGCCATATTCCGCTGCTGGTTCTGGCATGGGTGCTGGCGGCGCTGATGCGGCTGGCGACCGGGTCGGCGACGGTAGCCATGACGACCGCGGCTGGAATTGTGGCTCCGATTGCGCTGCACACGCCGCACGTGCAGCCGGAACTGCTGGCGATTGCCACGGGGGCGGGATCGCTGATTTTCTCGCACGTGAATGATGGAGGCTTCTGGCTGGTGAAGGAGTACTTCAACATGAGCGTGGTGGAGACGATGAAGACCTGGTCGGTGTGCGAGACGATCATTTCAGTGGTGGCGTTTCTGATTACTTTGGCCGTGTCGTACGCGCACTAGGGAGTGGAAATTGCGCCCCCAAGCGGGCGAAAATGTGGCAAAATCAGCAGCAGTAGTAGAGATAAGATGGCTGATCCACTTTTTCCCACATCTGCCCCTGCCGATCCCGGTCTGCGCGACCTGCTCGTTTTCCATAACGTAGCCCGCGCTCTGACCTCGTCGCTCGACCGCGACGCGATTCTGCGCGCCATCATGCAGCAGATGGAGCAGTTCTTCAAGCCGGAGACGTGGTCGCTGCTGCTTGTGGATGAGGCGAAGCGCGATCTGTATTACGCGGTGGCCGTTGGTCATACCGAGGAGAACCTGCACGACCTGCGCGTGCCGTTTGGACATGGGCTGGCGGGCTGGGTTGCCGAGCACGGCGAGAGTTTGATTGTTCCGGAAGTAAGCCAGGATCCGCGATTTGATTCAAAGATGACGAAGGATGCGGCCACGCCGGGGCTGCGGGTGCGGTCCGCGATTTGCATGCCGCTGCGTTCGCATCAGCGGACGCTTGGGGTGATCCAGCTTTTCAACTGCCAACTGGAAACGCTGACCGATTACACGATTTCGTTTCTGCATGTGCTGTGCGACTATGCCGCGATTGCGATTGACAATGCGAGGCACGTGGAGCGGATTCAGGAGCTGACCATCACGGACGACTGCACCGGACTCTACAACGTGCGGCACCTGTATCACATGCTGGAAATGCGACTCGATGGGCCGGATTCCGCCAAAGACGATACGCCCTTCAGCCTCATCTTTATTGATCTTGACCACTTCAAGCAGGTGAACGACCGGCACGGGCACCTGGTGGGCAGCCATTTGCTCAGGGAAGTGGGCGAGACGCTGCGCGACAGTTTGCGGAAGCAGGACATTGTGTTTCGCTATGGCGGAGATGAGTTTGTGGCCATGCTGCCGGGGGCCGATAAGCGCGCCGCGCAGTATGTGGCGGAGCGTCTGCTGAAGGGGCTGCGCGAGCGGAGCTTTGGGAACGTGCTGGGGCTGGAGGTGCGGGCCAGCTTTGGCGTGGCGACGTGGCCGGAGGACGGCAGGACCGTTCACGAGATTATTCGCTCGGCGGACGAGATGATGTATCTGGTGAAGGGAGCGACCCGCGACAACATCGCCATTGCGGGCAAGGGTCTGATGCAGCCCTAAGCCGGTCAAATGCGGTTGAAGGCCTTCTGAATATCTTTCCAGCTATAGTGCAGCGCGATGGGGCGGCCGTGCGGGCAGCTTGTGGGATGCTCGGTTTTGGCAAGCTCGGCGAGCAGCCAGTCCATGCGCTGGCCGTCGAGCGGCATGTTTACCTTGATGGCCGAGTGACAGGCGAGCGACGCTGCAATGCGCGTGCGCAACGTTCCCAGGTTTTCTGATTGCGCGGGATTGCCGGCCTGCTCGAGAACTTCCATCAACATGCGTTCGAGGCGGGCCGGGTCAAGGCCGGGAGGCGCGGCCTTGACGGCGATGGTCTGAGGGCCGAAAGGCTCAACGTTGAAGCCGTTCCGCTCGAGTTCGGCGGCGATTTCTGAAAACAGGACCATCTGCTGCGGGAGCAGGTTGATGAGAAGGGGCATGAGCAGGCGCTGCCGCTCGACACGCTCGACTTCGCGCTCACGGAGGATTTTCTCGAACAGCACGCGCTCGTGCGCGACGTGCTGATCGATGATCCAGAGGCCCTCGTCATTGACGGCGAGAATGAAGGACTCGCGAAGCTGGCCCATGGGCTTGAGGGAGGCGAGGGAGTTGAGAGTGGGGGCGGGGTCATCGCTTCCCACCCTTGCCGCGCCCTGCGGGCCCGTCAAGGATGGGGCACCCAAAATGGATGGGGCACCCGGGTTGGGTGGGGCACCCGGAGCGGATGGCACACCTGATTGCCCTGAAGGCGCGAAGGGGAGTTTCACTGATTCGGGGGGAAGCTTCGGCGCGGTCAGCTCAAGCGGAGGCGCGGCGGGCGATGCGAAGGGTTCCGCATCTTCGGCTCGGACCGGAGGGTCGGAGCCGGGCCTGACTTCAGGATCAGAGTCCGGCATGGGCGAGACATCCGGCATGAGGGCCGGAGTGGCGTGCGGAGCCGATGCGAGGGCGGAGAGAAATTTGGCGGCGGGGCGCGCCTTGATGAGCGTATTGCGAAGGCTGTCGCGCACAAAGTCGTGAACATAGGACTGCTGGCGAAAACGCACCTCGGTTTTTGCCGGATGTACGTTCACATCGACCTCGTGCGGCGGCATTTCCAGAAACAGCAGGACGACGGGAAACGATGTGGGCGGAATGACGTTGCGATAAGCCTCGCTGACCGCGTGCAGGATGAGGCGGTCGCGGATGAGCCGTTGGTTCACGAAGACGTAGATCGAGTTGCGGTTGAGCTTTTGCAACTCGGGCTTGGAGGTGAATCCGCTGACGCGGAGAAGGCCGGGATCAGGCGGCGTGTAGTCGTCGTCACGCTTCCAGGGTGGAGGCTCGGGGAGTCCGGCGCGGTCGAAGGGGCGCTCCGCCGCGACGGGAATGAGCTGGTCGAGAGTGTCGCGGCCGAAAATTTGGAAGATGCGCTCGGCGGGTTTGGCGACAGGAGGCGCAAGCAGCAGCGCGTGGGTCGCCGAATGAAGCTCGAAGTGCTTGTCCGGATGCGCGAGGGCGTAATGCGTAACGAGAGCGGTTACATGAGACAGTTCGGTGGATTCGGCGCGCATGAACTTGCGGCGCGCAGGGGTGTTGAAGAAAAGATCGCGGACGGCGATGGTGGTTCCGGCGGGCAGGCCCGCGTCCTCGACGCGGAGGATTTTGCCGCCCGCGATATCGAGCAGGGTGCCGGAAGCGTCGTCCCTGGCGCGGGTTTCGACCTGCACGCGGGCGATGGAGGCGATGGAGGGCAGGGCCTCGCCGCGAAAGCCGAGCGTGGCGATGGAGAGCAGGTCGTCGCTGGAGCGAATTTTAGAGGTGGCATGGCGCTCGAAGGCAAGCAGGGCGTCGTCGCGCACCATGCCGATGCCGTTATCGGAGATGCGGATGAGCTTGCGTCCGCCCGCCTCGACTTCAACCAAAATGCGGGTGGCGCCCGCGTCGATGGAGTTTTCGAGCAGTTCCTTGACGACGGACGCGGGGCGGTCCACCACTTCGCCAGCGGCGATCTGGTTGGCTACCTGGTCGGTTAGGATGCGGATGCGGCCCATTGGCTTATTGTCTAAGAAAGGAAAAGCCCGCGCCGAGAAAATCGGCGCAGGCGTCAAATTATTTCGGATTTGGAAAGGCAGAGCGGTTTTGTTCCCCACTCAAGCCAGAAGCGGGCTTGAGTGGGCCACCCGTCACCTGTTGTGGGGCACCCGCCACCCGGCTCATCGTGCGAGGGCGGCTTCGGCGGCCTGCGCTTGTCTGGAGGCGCCGCCGAGGGCGTCACCGAGGATGTGCAGCCGCAGGAAGTTGGTTGATCCCGACTTGGTGAGGGTGCCGGCGACGATGCCGATGATGTCGTGCGGCGCGGCGTATCCGGCGTTTTCAAGCAGGGTCTCGGCCAGATCCACCATCTGTTCGGTTGTGAGGGCCTTGGCGCAGAGAATCGGCTGGACACCCCAGAGCAGGCACATGCGGTTGATGACCACCGGGACGCTCGAAAGCGCATAGATGGGCGGAGTGGGGCGGTATTTGGAAAGCTGGCGGGCGGTGGTCCCGGTTTCGGTGAAGACGACGATGGCTTTCACGTCGAGGTCCTGCGCGGCGTGGGCCATTGATTCGCAAATTGTTTCCGCGACGGTAAGGCGCACGTTGGCGGGATGTCCGTTATGGATCATGCCGGTTTCGCGAATGTGCGCTTCGGATTCGGTGATGATGCGGGCCATCATTTTGACGGCCTCGACCGGATACTTGCCGGCCGCGCTTTCGGCGGAGAGCATGACGGCGTCGCTACCGTCGTAGACGGCATTGGCCACGTCGCTGGCTTCGGCGCGCGTGGGGCGCGGGTTCTCGATCATGGACTCAAGCATCTGGGTGGCGGTGATGACCGGCTTGCGATGCTCGGAGGCGCGTCGGATGACGTGCTTCTGGATGGCGGGAACTTTTTCGGGGGGGACTTCAACGCCGAGGTCTCCGCGCGCGACCATGACGCCGTCGGCGGCTTCCAAAATCTCTTCGAGGTGTTCAATCGCCTGCGGCTTTTCGAGCTTGGCGATGACCCATGT
>DASTXK010000282.1:0-3802 GCA_035765555.1 Acidobacteriaceae bacterium | reverse complement strand
CAGTGTTTCGTCTGTCTGAACCGCGTATTCATAAAACGGCGTGATGGGAATCCCATTCAGCAGCGCGCGTTCAGAGATGACCTTATAGGTGCTCTTCCAAATGATCCCGCGCCGCGACGTGGAGACCGTCTGCTCAAAGGTGATGTCCCGCACGGCCGCTTCTTTGCCCTGCTGGAAGGCCTCAGCCTTTTCCGCCCTCAGCCGCTCCTCAATCGCATTCAGTCGTTTGTGGTGGACGGTCCACAAATAGGTCAGCGGGACCGCCGCTCCAAAACCCACCACAAACCAAACCACGTACCAAACCTGGTCCATAAAACACCCCTGCTGGTCTTCTGCCGATTTTACGACTGTGGCTGCGTGCAATACATTCTTAAGTGGCTTGCTGGTCGCGGTTCGGCGTAAACTTGACCTAATCAGGGTGGCGAATCCATGGGTACCCAGACACAAATCTCGATTGCGGAATATCTGCATACGGCGTACCGGCCCGATCGCGAGTATGTGGATGGAGAGGTTCGGGAGCGCAACGTGGGGAAGTGGGAACATGCCAGAATCCAATGGCTTCTGGCAAGCTGGTTCGCCTCGCATGAATCGGAATGGGGCGTCATGGGTTCAACCGAGCAGCGCCTCCAGGTAACGGCAACCTCGGTCAGGATTCCCGATCTTGTTATTGTTAAATCCGGGCCTCAACCTGATGTGCTGACCAACCCGCCGTTGCTGGTGATCGAGATACTTTCGCCGGATGACACATACTCCGGTTTGGAAGACCGAGTCCATGACTACCAGACGATGGGTGTCAAAAATATCTGGCTGATTGATCCCATTGACCGGGTGGGCCGGACACGCGCCAACGATGCGTGGTTTGCCGCGACGATGCGGCTGGCAGTCGAGAACTCGCCAATTTATGTCGACTTGAATGACATCTTCAAGTTCCTTGACCGGCCACGTTAATCATCCCCCGCAGAACCTGCGCACTCCGCAGCCGCTTCTCCAAATGCCGTTCCAGATTTTGCACCGCGAACCGCCGCAGGTCGGCGGCCCGGTTGCGCGGCCACTCCTCGCCCGCGAGCGCCGCAATCGGCTCACGAAAGATCCGCGCGGCCAGCGTCAGCGACTCCGGAGAGATGGCCCGCGCCGCCGGATGCCGGTGCTCCGTGCAGACCAGCCCATCGCGCTGGCTCTCAAAATACGCCGCCCCTCCGGCGAGGCCCCGCCCGCAATCGGTGCAGCGGCCAAGCTCCGGCATCCAGCCCATCAGCCGCACCATCCACAAGCTGAAGTACGTTACCGGCAGCCAGATTCGCCCCATCCGGGTCTGTTCCAGCACCGCCAGCGCCAGCCGGAAAACCGCGTCCTGCGGATCGCGGTCCTGTAGCGTCTCTTCCAGCACTTCGGCCATAAAGGCCAGCGCGGCGGCACGGGCGTAATCAACGGGGTTCAACAGCGGAGAGGCCAGAATCTCGCACGCATCCAGCCGAACTAATTCCTGACGCGGCTTTTCCGCGTAGCTGGCCAGGACGTAAGTCATGGGCTCCAGCGCGCCGCCAAAGCGACGGCGCGACTTGGCCGCGGACTTGGCAATTCCCTTCAGTTTGCCCAGATCGCGCGTAAAAAACGACACGATCTGGTCGGCTTCATAGACCGGCCACGTGCGAAGAATGAGCGCCTCAACCACGCATTAAGGTTACAACCCGGCCCTCCACCGCCGCCCATAAGCAACCGCAATTCCAGCAATCACTTTTTTTAATAGCGCGCGCTTCCCCTCCACGCAGGATTAATCTGGAATTGCCGCCAGACAATTTCTCAATTTTCAAGTGGACCGGCAATCTGGCCGCCGGGCCACAATTTCATTCTGAGGAGATCCATGTCACCTGAGCTTCGTAATTTTCTGTCGTTGACCTATGAGGAGCTGGAAGAGCTGAACCTGAAGGCCAAGGAACAGCGCCAGAAGCGCGTTGATCCCGGCAAGATCAAGGAAGAGCGGCTGAAGTATCTGACCGACCAGAAGGGCATCAAGGCCGTCACCGTCTTCTTCAGCGACCTTGAAGGTCGCCTGCACATGCTGGACTACGACAAGAAGTTCCTCATCAGCAGCTACGACAATCTCACCTTCGACGGCTCGTCCATCCGCGGCTTTACCGCGCAGCGCGAGAGCGACCTGCGCCTGGGCATCGACTGGAGCGCCTTCTACTACGCGCCCGCCGACATCTTCGGCGCGGGCAAGGTGCTGGTCTTTGGCGAAGTCATTGACAAGGACGGCGACGGCTACACCGGCGACATGCGCGGCGTGCTCAAGGCCTACGCCGACGGGCTGCATCAGAAGCACGGCTACACGCTGAATGCCGCCAATGAAATTGAAGGCTTCCTCTTCAATGGCCTCAACGCCGAGCGCCATTTCTCCGAAACCCATCGCTTTGAATACGTCAACACCGGCGGCTATTACCACTCGCTTCCCGGCGATCCGCTGCGCACCTTCATCGACACCACGGCGGAAATCCAGCGCGCCATGGGCTTCCAGAACGAGAAGGACCACCCCGAGGTCGCTCCCTCGCAGTTCGAGATCAACTACAGCTATGGCGAAGTCATTACCGCCGCCGACCAGATCCAGCTTTACAAGCTCATCTGCCGCCAGGTGGCCACCAAAATGGGCATGACCGCCAGCTTTCTGCCCAAGCCCGTTGTGGGCGTCAACGGCAGCGGAATGCACACAAACGTCTCGATCAGCAAGAATGGCAAAAACATCTTCTGGGACGCGAAAGGCGAGGAGAAGCTTTCCAACTTCGCGTGGGAGTTTGTGGACCGCATCCTGACCCATGGCAACGACATTTGCCTGCTGCTCAACTCCAGCGTGAACGCCTATCGCCGGCTCGATCCGCACTTCGAGGCGCCGAACCAGATCAAGGCTTCCGCTGTGGACCGCGGCTCCATGGTCCGCATTCCTATCGGAAACGAGAAGTCGGCGCGCGTCGAGATTCGCTCAGTCGGCCCCGACGCCAATCCCTACCTGGTCCTCTACTCGCTCTTCAAGTCGGGGCTCGACGGAGAGACCGCAAAGGTCGCCAACCTGCGCCAGGCGGAGCGCTACCTGCCGGACAACGTCTACACCGCAATGGAGCACTTCCGCAACTCGGCCTGGACCACCAAGCTGCTGGGCGAGGACGTGAAGGGGCGCTTCGCCGACCTCAAACAGGCCTCCGCCGACCGTTGCCCGCGCCTGCTCGGAACCTACGTCAAGCCCTCGGAAGTTCAGTTCCACCACGAGGTCTACAACCAGTTCCTCTGGAACCAGTTCTAGTTTTTGCCCTGGTTCGCTCGTTAACCAAAAACGCCCCGGAACGACTCTCACGCTCCGGGGTGTTTTTCTTTTTATTCAGAGGGTTACTGGCATAAAGTGGATGATAATCATCCACTAAGTGGTTGATTATCATCCGCCCCGAACAACCCGCCTCACATATTCAGGAACCTCCGCGCATTTCGCGTCCAGCCTCGGGTCGGGAAGCGGCTCTCCTGCCCGCATAGCCAGCGGAAGCACGCCCGCCCAAACGTCCAGCGCGTAGTCTTCTTCTTCTTCGTCTACCGGAGGCCCGGTGCGAATCTTGGCCGAGGCTTCCGCGATCGGCAGCGCCAGCACCGTCGTGGCCTTCAGTTCCTGCTGTGTCGGCTTGCGAACATGGTCCCACCTGCCGGGCACAATGTTTTCGGATATGACACGCAGCGCCTCGGTCTTCTCTGCCTCGCCTTCCACCGGAACCGCCCGACCCAGCATGACCACCGAGCGGTAGTTCATCGAGTGATTGAAGGCCGA
>DASTXK010000281.1:0-7310 GCA_035765555.1 Acidobacteriaceae bacterium | reverse complement strand
GGGGTGGCCCATTCAAGCCGTCTTTTGGCTTGAGTGGGGGACATCCTGAAACGCTGACCCGGGGTGGCCCATTCAAGCCGTCTTTTGGCTTGAGTGGGGAGCAGAATTGCCCGTTCGTGGGCTCTAGAACGGTATGTCCTCGTCCGTAATTTCCGTGGACTGCACCAGCTCATCAGTCTGTGCCGGACCGCGCTGGTCGTAGCTCGAACTGCTGCTTCGGCTGTAGCTTCCGCCGTCGCCCTCGCCGCGTCCGGAGAGCAGCGAAATGTCATTCACAATAATTTCCGTCCGGTATTTCTTTTCGCCGGAGTTCTTGTCGTCCCACGAGCGCGTCTGGATCCTGCCCTCGACGAACAGCTTGCTGCCCTTCTTCACATAGTCGCGTATGATCTCCGCCAGCCGGCCATAAGCCACAAGATTGTGCCACTCCGTCCGGTCAGTCCAGTTGCCGGACTGGTCCTTCGTGCGCTCGCTGGTAGCCAGGCCGAAACTCGCCACCATCGTCCCGCCGCCCGTCGCGCGAATCTCCGGGTCTTTGCCTACATTGCCGAGAAGAATAACCTTATTGACGCTCTTTGCCATGTCCGCCGTGCTCCTGTGAAGTGCAACTTTTTTGTGTCTCGCGCAACTTTTCTTGTCCGCGATGCCAATTTTTTTAACCCTGGATAGCCTGTGCTCACGACAGGCAAGCCGAGGCGCGCTTCACTTTCGATTGTCCTTTCTGAAGGTCTGAAAGACGAAATTATAGATGGAACGCCCGTCAATTGCACGGTGAATCAGGTTTTGGCGAAACTATGGCCGTTATTCATTCGTTCCATCAAAATGCGGGGTCAAATCCGAAGGGCACATCCCGCATAACGGCACGGATGGGCACAGCCAGCCCCTTCACGCCAGCACGCCATCCTCGACTCCTCGGACCCATCGCGCCCGCACATCCTTGCTGTCATGCAGAACAATGGCGGGCGTTCCGGCGAGCGTCTTCACATGGAAGAAATCCACGCCCTCAGCATTTTGCAACACAAAGGCTGGGCGCGCATCGGGAGCGAGAGCGGCAACCTCGATATCGCTTAACTCAACATTTTTCACGTGCCGCAGGTAAAAGCCCTGCGACGGCATGTCACCAAACATATTCGGCTCGGGATACTTATGCTCATCCTCGGGAGGAACGATTGCGGCCTGCTCTTTTGTCCCCCCTCCCTGATGCTGGATGTAGATGTGGTGCAGCTTTACGTCCTCGATCTCATGTCCCGGCACGCCGCTGATGATGCAGCCAAATCGGGAGGCGGAGTTTGAGCACACAACATTACTAATAAAGACGCGCCGCAGCGCTCCGGTTTTCGTCGATTCCGCTGGCCCGCGCAGCCGGCTGCCCAGGCGCATAAAGATTGGCGCCGAAACAATATCGCGCATCGTGATGTTTGAGATGGTTACGTCTTCCAGCAGCGCGCCGTCCACTGTTTCCAGGGCCAGCCCCTGGCAGCCGTCAAAAGTGCAGTTCGATATCGTGATGTTCTTGAAGCCGCCGTTCGACTCTGTGCCCAGCTTGATGCGTCCCGTGTGCCATACCCGCTCGGTTGAATCAAACTTCTTCCACGTCCCGTCCAGCATCGAGCCGAGTTGGTAGGCTCCGGTAACGTAGCAGTTGGTGATCTCCAGGTTCTCCGTCGAGCGCGCATAACCCAGAGCGTAGCTGCTCTTGGGAACAATCGCGTCGTCCCACGGGGAATTCACGGCACAGTTGGAAATTCGCACATTCCGGCAGCAGTCAATGTCCATGCCGTCGCGGTTGGTGTCAATCGTGAGTCCATCAATGGTGAGGTTATCGACGCCGGTTGCGAGAATCCCGAACCAGCCGCCTTTGAGAATCTGGAAGCCGCGCAGCGTTACGTTATGGCAATTCTTCAGGCTGATGGATTTGTTGCCGACTCCATTGATGCGGCGGCTTTTTGGATTGCGGCTGGCGGGGTCATTGCTGCGGACGAGGCCGCGTCCCCAGATGCGGCCTGGGCCGAAGATGGATATGTCGTGCAGGTCCTCGCCCCAGATGAGGCTGTTGTGCCAGTGGTTGTGCCCAAAGTCCTGATACGCTTCCCAGGGCTGCTTCGGCTCCGGATAGTCATAGCCTCCTGGCTGGTCTTCGGGCAGCGGATCGGCCGCAATGATGACCGCCCCCTGATCCAGATGCAGCGCAACGTTGCTCTTGAGCCGGATGGAGTAGCAAAGGTATTGCCCCGCTGTGAAGTGAACCGTGCCTCCGCCAGCCGCGGCTGCCGCCTCAATGGCACGATTGATGGCCGGCGTGTCAATGGTGCTGCCGTCGCCTTTGGCCCCAAAAGCCCTCGACTCGAAAATTGCCGAGGAGGCTGGTGCTCCGTCCGAGGGGCCTTGTTCCGCCATTGCCCTCATGCCGGATGGAGCGCCCATCGCGACCGCTCCCGCCACTCCTGCGCCTGCCATCTTGAGAAACTCTCTTCGTGCTTTCAACGATCTTCGCCTCCGCTTTCTGGTCCACCGCCTAACTATATATATATGGACATATAAGGACGTGTAGGCAATTAGATCCTCAGCTTCGCCACACTTTCCGTCGCTCCGTTCTTCACCGTAACAGGGGCGGCCGCTTGAAAGCGTGCTTGCTAAACCGAGGCGCGGGGCTTGTTGATGCGGACCCACGTCGTGTCCTGCACCGGCTCAGACTCGCACTCCAGCGCGATCGTTGTAACCGGCCAATCCGGGGCCTTCTCCGGCAGGCCGGTTAGTTTGGTCTGGAAGTCATCCTGCGTGAACTTCACTTCTGCGCCGCCCTTGATCATGTGTGCCGACTTCACCCTCGTCCGCAGGCCGCTGATTGCGACATACTCGCCGGGCCAGTAGTGCACGTGCATGTAGAGCGTGTTGCCCTTCCGCGTAAAGCTGGCGTAGTTCGAGCGCCGCACCTGGCAAAGGTCCGAATCAAAAATCGTGTGGCCGTTTGTGTCCATCCAATTGCCGACTTCGGTCAGCACCCGCACCGACTCCTCAGGCACTGATCCATCCGGCTTTGGACCAATGTTCAGCAGATAATTGCCTCCGTCTCGCACGCAGGAAATCAGATTGCGAATGACCGTCCGCGAGGATTTCCAGTTGTCGTCGGCGCGCTGATATCCCCAACTGTCGTTCAGCGTCATGCACGACTCCCATGCGCGGCCTTCTTTGGAGGCGACGATCTCTTGCTCGGGAGTAGCGAAGTCTCCCTCCAGCTTATTGCGGTTGTTCACAATGATCTCCGGTTGCAGCTTGAAGACCATCTCGTTCATCTTCTCCGATTCCCACCCCTTGGCATCGAGCGGCCACGCCACGTCATACCAAAGCACGTCCACCTTGCCGTAGTTCGTCATAATGTCGCGGATCAGCCCGTGGGTGTAATCCACAAACCGCCGCCGAGCGGCCTCGTCGGTCGCGCACCGGGCCCCGTCCGGGTGGTGCCAGTCCATCAGCGAATAATAGAAGCCCACGCGCAGGCCCTCGGCACGCGCCGCCTCCACATACTCGCGCACCAGGTCGCGGCCCGGTCCCTGCTTCGGAGCGCAATAGTTGGTCAGCTTCGTATCAAAGTTGCAGAAACCCTCATGGTGTTTGGTCGTCATCACCATGTACTTCATGCCGGCGGCCTTGGCCAGCCTGGCCCAGGCGCGAGGACAATTCGGCGCGGGACGAAAAATCTTCGCGTGCTCGGTGTAGGGGCCGATGGGCCAGGCCTCATCCTCCATCACCCACTCGTGCCGCCCAATGGTGCTGTAGACGCCAAAGTGTATGAACATGCCGAAGCGCGCCGCGTGCCACCACTTCATGCGCTGGGCGCGTGTCTGCTCCTGCATAATGTCGGTTGCCGTGGGCGCGGAGGCCGGCTGTTGCGGCTTTCCGCTCTGCTGCGCCAGGGCTCCCGGAAGACCCAGCATGGCCAGCGATGCTCCGGTTCCCTTGAGCATGTTGCGGCGCGAGAATTTCTGGTTCATTTGCAATTACCTCGATACGCGAATTTCCAGGCTGCCCGGCCAGGCCGCCCAATTGCAGTCACGGAGGAGTGGTTCAGCCGGATTGGACGTTCCTGTTGAAAGAACGATTGCGATCATACCATCTGAAATGGACGTTTCACTATTTAATCTCTGTACCGCATTCCGGCACGCCCCTGGACTCTGCCGAGTCATCACGCTTCCCCGTCTTCATCTCCATCACCGGCAACCGGCCTCCTATACTGAGGTGTGACAGCAAGGCGATCCATACCCTCCAAGAACCTGTTTCGGGCAGACTCCCTCCTATCCATTCTTCGATTGTTTCTCATCGGCGTACTGCTTCTCTGGTCGCTTGCCGTGCTGCTTCTTGTTGCCGCGCGGTGGATCAACCCGCCCACAACGGCAGTTCATATGCAGCGTCGCGTGCAGTCCTGGATTCACGGCACGCCCTATCACAAGCGGTACAGATTCATTCCGCTCCGGCAGATCTCGCCCAATCTGCAGCACGCCGTCATTGCCGCGGAGGACGCGCGCTTCTACCAGCATCATGGCTTTGACTGGCACCAGATTCGACTCGCCGCCGCGGAAGACATGGAAGGCGGTCGCACGCGCGGAGGCTCCACGATCACGCAGCAACTCATCAAAAACCTGTTCTTCGGAACGGGCCGATCCTTCCTTCGCAAGGGTGCGGAGGCCACCCTGGTGCCGGTGGCCGAACTCGTTCTCGGCAAGCAGCGGATCCTTGAGCTCTACCTCAATATCGTTGAATGGGGTCCTGGCATTTATGGCGCGGACTCGGCGTGTCGTTACTATGACAAAACCTTGCCCAGGAATATCGACCGCAGACAGGCAGCGCGGCTCGCCGCCATTCTCCCGGCTCCCCGGAGGCGACGGCCCGAGCGCATGAATAGCTACAGCGCGGTCATTCTCAGACGAATGCAGCAGATGAACTGGTAGCGGTAAGCCGTATCGGATAGCAGCGGATCGAGGCAGCTCATGTCCCATTCCGATATTCTGGACTGAAAATTTACAATGTGAATTGCTGACAAAATCGGCTGGTTTACCATGAATCAGGAATCAGGAGCAAAACCCGTCCGATGAAGGTACGTCAATCCAGTTCCGCGCCGGTGGGGGTCCTCACCAAGGTGCTCTCCATTTTTGATCTGCTTGACCGCTCGCCCGACGGACTTCAGCTTCGCGCCATCGCGGAGCAGACCAAGTTAAACAAAAGCACCGCTTACCGTTTTCTCGCGCACCTGGAGAAGGACGGCTATCTGGTGCGGGAGGGCAGCGGCGCGTATCTGCTGGGGCCGCGACTGGTGCATCTGGGATCCGGCAGCACATATCAATCCACAATTCGCAGGATCAGCCGCCCCATCCTTGAAGCGCTTTGGCGCGAGAGCGGAGAAACCGTGAATCTGGGAGTGCTGGCCGGCCGCGATGTCCTTTACCTTGACGTGCTGGAGAGCCCCCATGACTTTCGCCTGGTCTCAAAAATTGGCATGCGCCGCCCCATGCACTGCACAGGACTCGGCAAGGCGATCCTGGCTTGGCAACCGGCAGGCTTTCGCGATGAGTTGCTCACCAATACGAAGCTTCAAAAACTCACTCCCAACAGCATTACCCGCTCCGCGGAATTGGTCGCCGAACTCGGCCGCATCCAGCGTCTGGGCTACGCTGTAGATAATGAGGAGGCGGAGTTAGGCGCGCGATGTGTTGCCGCCCCAGTGTTCGATTCATCCGGCCTCATCGTAGCGGGCATTAGCGTCTCCGGCCCGGTCATCCGCATGTCGCGCAACCATACCGCCGAGCTTGCGAGGGCTGTCAAACGCGCCGCACTCAAAATCTCGCGGGACCTCGGCTACCGGGAATCTCGCGCGGCCCGTCGCTGACAAATACAGACAGTTGTGCTCAGTCAGGTTTGTGACGAGGAGAATGAGCAGCCGGCAGCTCCGATTGATTTTCTGAGAAGGACAACAAGCCTTTCCTCTCCCGCGACACCTGCCCCAGCGGAAGCTTCACCGGACCGGGCCTTGAAGCCGCAATGCGCCGGTTCCGCAGCCACTTCGCCCCGCCCAGCACAAACGCCAGCGACCCGAACGGCAGGCACATCATCGCCACAATCAGCGAGATCCAGCCAGGATTCGTATGCGGCCCATGCGGCCCGATACCTCCAAACACGGTCGAAGCCAGCACGGCGGCCACAATGCCTGCGGCCAGCGTTCCAATCCCCGTCTGCAGAAGCTGTCTGGTTCCGTCGTCCGGCTGACGCATATCCTACCTCGCTCCCGCGTGCAGCATGGCGAACACCGCCACGCCCGTAATCGATACATACAACCACACCGGCAGCGTGAACCGCGCAATCTTTTTGTGCTGCGGAAACCGCCCCGTGAGCGAAAAGAAAAACGTGATCAGAATCATCGGCAGCGCCACCGTACACAGAACAATATGGCTGATCAGGACGGAAAAATAAACCGTTCGCATCATGCCCTGCCCCTGATAAAGCACGTCCCCGTGCAGCGCATGATTAATGGTATAAACCACAATGAAAATACACGAGAAAACCAGTGCCGTAATCATCGACCGCCGGTGCGCCTTGATGTTCCGCCGTCGGATAAAGTAGAACCCCGCGATCAGGCAAATGCCCGCCAGCCCGTTCATCAGCGCGTCCAGCGCGGGCAAAAACAGCAGCCGGTCCGCGAACGCCTGCGGCGCCGTATGCACATAAATCAGCCAGAAAAGGAACGCCGTCGCCGCCGCGCTCAGCGCGATCATGCTGGCGATCGCCGTCCGGTTCGACTCGGGTGCCCGCGTGACCGTCATACCTAACCCCTTTTGGCGTTCAGCATCAGCACAATCAGCAGCAGCGGCAAATAGGTCACGCTCACCTTCAGCAGGTCGCGCGCATACATTCGGGACTCAGCCGCCGAGCGCGCCCGCGTGATCCTCCCAAACCGGATCGTGTACGCCAGATACACCAGCCCCAGCACGCCCGCCGTCACCGCGTAGTACATCCCCGCCACATGCAGATACACCGGGGCGAGGCTCACCGGAATCATCAGCACCGCGTAGGTCACGGCCTCCAGCACCGTGGACCAGCCATCCGGCTGCACCACCGGAAGCATCTTGATCCCGGCCCGTCCATAGTCCTCGCGATACATCCACGAAATCGCCATGAAGTGCGGAAATTGCCACACGAAGAGAATCGCGAACAGCGCCACCGCCGGCCACTCAATTTGCCCGCGCGCCGCCGTCCAGCCCAGCAGCGGAGGCATCGCCCCCGGAAACGCACCAATAAACGTCGCCAGCGTCGTGCGCCGC